>JBBSFO010000014.1:0-19836 GCA_038238655.1 Thermomicrobiales bacterium
CGAAGCCGTGCGGTGCCGCACCATGCGTACCACGTGCAACACTACCCCCGCTACCGCGTAAGTGCATGACAGGAGCACCAGCACATACTCCGAAAACAACCACGACAGCGCCACGATCATGCACAGCAGCACAATCGCCAGCGACGGCTGTTTCCGCGTCCACGGAATATCTTTGAAACTGTAATACCGTACCGTGCTGGTCATCAGCGCGCCCAGGCACGCCGCCATAACGAACCAAGCCACCGACCATCGCCAGTCTTGCAGCGGCTCCTTGAATCCATGCACCAGCGACGCCACTACCGCCGCTGCAGCCGGCGTCGGCGTGGTGATCGTCACGACGCCCTGACTGGTCGGGGCCGCGCCGCCACTGGTCGTCGGTGCCGCGCCCGCTTTCGGCGTATCGGTCGCATTGCTGGAACCGCACGCCGCGAGAATTCCTGCCACCGCGCCCCCGGCGGCGATACCGAGCATCCGGCGGCGGTTCACTCGTGCCGTGAGAAATGATTGGTATTTCGACTCGTTACTCACAGAAACCTCCCCATTTGAGAAGTAGTCAGTAGGCAGTAGACAGTTGGAAGCGGAAGCGCTTCGCACGTCTATCTTTGGCTATGTCCTACTGCTACGCCACTATTTCTTCTAACCACCGATTACCGATTACTACCTACTGACTACTACCCCCGCTCCTTTCCTAGAACTTGACCGCGCCGGAGGTGAGCCCCTTGATGAACTGCTTCGAGGCGAGCGCGAAGACCAGCAGCAAAGGCAGGCTCGCCATCACGTAGCACGCCATAATCAGCCCCCACTGGGTGCCGAAATCGCCGGAGAAGGTCTTGAGAATCAGCGCGAGCGTGTAGTCTTTCTTCTTCGAGATGACGACGAAGGGCCAGATGAAGTCGTTCCAGACGCGGATCAGTTGGATGATCGCCAGCGTGGCGAGGATCGGCCGGGAAAGGGGGATCATGATGCGCCAGAAGATCGTGAAGTGGCTCGCGCCGTCCATCCGCGCCGCCTCGATCAGTTCGCCCGGCACGGAGGCGAAAAAGGTGCGCAGGACGAAGATCGCGAAGATCGAGCCGAAGGACATATACGGGATGATCAGGCCGAGGTAGTTGCCCAGCAGGTGCAACTGCGATGTCACGACGTAGCGCGGCACGAGCAGCAGGACATCCGGCACCATCAGGAGCGAGATGACACCCAGGAAAAGGACGCGCGAGCCGGGAAACTTGAATCGCGCGAAGGCATAGGCGGCGAGCGACGCGACGAGCAACGTGCCGCCTATTGAGGCGACGCACACAATCACCGTATTGATGACCGGGCGGAACACCTGCTCCCAGGCAAACCGGTAATTCTCGAAGTGCAGCGGGAACGTCGGCCAGATCGGCTGCACGGAGAATTGCGCGCGCGTCTTGAAGGAGATCGTAATCATCAAAAAGAAGGGCAGGAAGGTGAGGAAGGCGACAGCGATCAGGAAGGCATACGAGGAGACTTGCCCGATCCCGCCTTTCTTGCCCGCCGTGACCGCCGCGCGCGGCTCCGCGATGGTGGCTTCGCCCCGATTGAGGACTTCTTCAGCGTTCTGCATCGTCGTGGCCTCCTAGGTGAGTGGGCAGTGGGCGGTTAAAAGCGGAATCGCTTCGCGTCGTACTTCTATCCACTGCCCACTGTTTACTCTCTCAGACGATTCCCCGTTCCTGCGCATCGGACTCCGACTTGAGCAGAAACTGATTGATCAGCGTGAGCGCGAGGATAAAGAGGAACATCACTAATCCGACGGCGCACGCATAGCCAAGCCGGTGCGCGTTGAAGGCTTTCTGGAAGAGGTAGACGCCGGGTACCATCGTCGAGTTCGCCGGCCCGCCCTCACCATTCGTCAGGATATAGATACCGACGTACCGTTGCAGGGTTTGGATGACGGTCAGGATGGCGATCAGCTTGATCTGGCCCATGATGAGGGGCACGTCAATGCGGAAGATGCGCGTCCAGGTGGATGCGCCATCGAGGCGCGAGGCATCCACGACATCCTGCGGGATATTTTGCAGCCCGGCGAGGTAGATCAGCATGTACGTGCCGCTCGCCCACGGGAACTCGATCAGCATGTAGGACCAGAGGGAAGTATTCGGGGAAGCCAGCCAGAGTTTCGGCTGCTGCCCGAAATGCTGGAGCACATTGTTGAGGAAGCCCTCGCCGGGTACGGGGTTGTAGAGGTATTGCCACAAGAGCAGGATCACCAGAAAGGGGATGATGGCGGGGATGAGCATAAAGACCCGCCAGAACTTCTGCGCTCGCTCGCTGGCGAGGTTGAAAATCGTCTCGGCGATGATGATCGGCATCGCGAAGGGGATCGTCAGATAAAAGACGAGGATGATAAGGATGTTTTGCAGCGACCGCCGGAACGTCGGGTCGTGCAGAATCTCCTTGAAGTTGGCGAGGCCGATGAAGTTGTTGATTCGAAAACCGTCCCAATCGTAGAACGCCTCCCGAAAGACGAGGATCGTCGGCCAATACTCGAAGACCGCGAACAACACGAACGCGGGTAGGAGAAAAAGATAGATCAGCCGCATTCGCCAGATGCGTTGCCAGATGTTCGCGGGCTGACGCATCCGAGGCGCAGCATCCGCGCGGGGTGCGGTGAGGTTTCGTACGGCCATCGGGTCCTTCCTTTGCTGGGATGCCGCGCCGAGGGTTCCCGGCACGGCGCAGTCCGTGTGTCCCGCTTACGCGCAGGGGATGTCGAGTTTCGACTCGCGAATCGTCTTCTGGGTGTAGTTGAGGATTTCCGCCTGCTCGTCTTTGATGTAGGTGTCGAGGTCTTTCTGGCCGAGCAGATAGGCCTGGAAGTTCGGTAACCAGTCCGGGCGGTTGCCGTAGAACCACTGCATGTTGTTGTAGAGCTGCGTTGGATTCTTGTAGAAGAGCTGCAACCGAGGATCGTCCAGTTTGACGTTCGGGTTGATCGGCAGATCGTACGACGGCTTGACGTAGATCGCCTGAATCTCCGGCGTCGTCATCCACTGCAGGAAGTCAATCGCGATCGCTTCCGCACTCGCGTCCTTTTCCTGACGAATATCGGGGACGGCGATATTGTACGCGAGGCCGTTCTCGCCGTCGTCCGCGATCTGCCCGGCGTCCTTCGCGAGGTCCGCACCGAACGTCTCGGCATCCGGTTGGGGCGTCGGGAACGCGCCGACATCGAACGTCTCCAGATTTTCCGCCTTCGCCTCGTCAATGCGCCGGAGGATCGTTTGCCCCTGTGAACCGGGCGTTCCCTGCCAGAGGGCGGCCTTCTGCGTCAGGAACAACTGCTCGATGTTGCCCGCATTCAGGCTCGTACTCCCCGTTGGCCAGTACTGGAAGAGCCGCTTCGTCACCTCTGCCGTCTTGCGGTTCCACGGCGAATCCATCTTCCATTTGCCGCTGCACAGCGCGGAAAATTTCGTTTTGTCGTCCGCGAAGATCTTCCCGCCGCTCAAATCCAACCACGCTTTGTGGCCGACGGAGATCAGCGTCACCCAATACGTGTGCGAAAGGGCGAAGGCGTCGCCTGTGCGGGCAATTGGGATCGTGCCGGACGCCTTGAGTTTGTCGAGCACGGCAAAGAACTGGACCCACGTTTTCGGCTCGTCCGCGTCGGTCAGTCCCGCCTTTTTCCAGAGGTTCTTGTTGTACAACCACGCCGCCTTATAGCGGTTGAGCGGTATATGGTAAATCTGCTGTAGCGCCCCTTGCGAGAGTTCGAGCGCGCCCTCGGTGAAATCCTGTTTCCACGGCTTGTTCGTGTACGCGCTGGCCTTGTCGAGATAGGGCGACAGCGAGATGTAGGGTGAAGTGTTCGTCGCCTCCTGGGAGGTTGTAGTGGCGTCGTAGTGACCGGAGAGCGTCGGCAGACTCTTCGCCGATGCCCGTGTCCGGATCCACTGCGTCAATTCATCGAAGGACGAACCCGGCACGCGGATCCACTCCAACGAAACGCCGGGATGCTCCTTCTGATACCGGTCAATCAATTGCTGGAAGACGACCGCGCTCGGGTCGTCCTTGCCGGTCGAGAGCGGTGCGGCGGGTTGGCGGGCAATCGTGATTTTGCCCTTCAGTTCCGGGCGCGTTACCGCGATCGCGGTGCCACCCGACGAAGACGGCGCGCTTGCTGCCGTGGTCGGCGCGGCCGTGACTGCGGACCCCGCCGGGGCCGTGCCGCCGCCACTCGGCGCTGCCGCTGCCACTGCGGGCGTTGGCGTGGTAATCGTCACGCGCGCCCCCCCCGTACTCGTTGCGGCGGGGACCGTCGGCGCGCTCGGGCTGCCACCGCAGGCCGCGAGGATCGCGCCCCCCGCCGCTGCCGCTCCCATCCCGAGCGCCTGCCGCCGCGTCAGGGTTCGCCCCGTGAATCTCGCTTTCGCTCCCGTTATGTTGTCATCCACCGATTTCCCCCCATTCATGCATCTTCCATGGATGCCACGCGTGCATGCTCCCCGCTTACGCGCAGGGAATATCGAGTTTAGACGCACGGATCGTTTGCTGCGTGTACGCGAGAACTTCGGATTGCTCGTCCTTGATGTAGCCGTCAAGGTTCTTCTGACCGAGCAGGTAGGCCTGGAAGTTCGGGATCCAGTCCGGGCGGTTGCCGTAGAAGAAGGAGGCCGGGAAGAGTTGGTTCTTGTTTTTGTAGAAGAGCGCGAGCCGGGGGTCATCGAGCGTGACGTTCGGGTTGATCGGCAAGTCGTACGACGGCTTGACGTAGATCGCCTGAATCTCGGGCGTCGTCATCCACTGCAGGAAGTCAATCGCGATCGCTTCCGCGTCCGGGTCCTTGTCCTGGCGAAGATCGGGCACCGCGATCTGATAGCCGAGGCCACGCTCGCCATCGTCTGCGATCGGCGCGGCATCCTTGACGAGGTCTGCGCCGAAGGTTTCGGCATCCGGCTGCGGCGTCGGAAAGGCGCCCACGTCGAACGACTGCAAACCCTCCGCCTTGTTTTCATCGAGGCGGCGCAGGATCGTCTGCCCCTGCGTGGTCGGTGTTCCCTGCCAGAGCACGGCTTTCTGCGTGAGCCAGAACTGCTCGATGTCGGCAGCCTTGAGCGCCGTGCTGCCCGGTGGCCAGTATTGGAAGAGTTGCTTGGTCACTTCCGCCGCTTTGCGGTTCCACGGCGTGTCCATCTTCCACTTGCCGGAGCAGACTGCGCCGAAGCGCGCCGGGTCGGAGGCAAAAAGCTGACCGCCCGTCATCGCCAGCCAGTCCTTCCGCCCGAGCGAAGACGTCACCAACTGATAGGTATGCGAGAGGGCAAAGGCATCGCCCACGCGCGCAATTGGGATGGCACCGCTCGCCTTGAGTTTATCGAGCACTTTGAAGAAATCGGCCCAGGTCTTCGGCTCGTCCGCCTCGGTCAGCCCCGCCTTGTTCCAGAGGGGCTTGTTGTAGAGCCATGCCGCTTTGTAGGCATTGAGCGTGACGTAGTACAACTGCTTGAGCGATCCCTGGATATAGGCGAGCGCACCTTCGGGGAAGTCCTGCTTCCACGGCTTGCCCGTATAGGCGCTGGTCTTGTCCAGGTAGGGCGTCATCGGCACCCATGGTGATGTGTTGGAGGCTTCCTGCGCGCTGGTTGTACTGTAGAAGTGACCGGAAAGGATCGGGAGATTCTTCGAGGAAATCCGTGTCGTGATCCACTGTGTCAGTTCGTCGAAGCTCGACCCCGGCACACGAACCCACTCCATCGTGACGCCGGGATGCTCCTTGACGTAGCGGTCAATCAGTTGCTGAAAGACGATGTTGCCGGGATCGTCCTTGCCGTTTGAGAGCGGGGAGGCGGGCTGTCGGGCAATCGTCACCTTGCCCTTTAGTCCCTGCCTCCCGGATGTGGACGCGCTCCCGGCGGGCGGTGCCGCACTCGTGCCGCCGCCACTCGCAGCGGCCGCACTGCCGCTCGCCGGCGCGGCCCCGGTTGTCGGCGTGGTGATGACGACCCGCGCGCCGCCGGTGCTCGTCGAGGCGGCCGTTGTGGGGGCAGATGAGCTCCCGCCACATGCCGCGAGGATGGCGCTGCCCGCGCCCACCGCCGTCATGCCGAGGAGCCGCCGCCGCGTGTACCGCGACGCCGTCAGTGTGCGGGTGATCGCTTCCGTCGCTGTCGTGCGCTGGTTCATCCGATCTTCCTTCCCAGTGTGCGACGATGCCGATCGAATTCTGCTATCCACAGTCGCCTTCGTCCCGATGTCGGTCTCCAATGCGCTGTATTCTGCATCACCCGGTCGCGCCGAACGTGCGCGAAATGTGGGTGGCGAACTGCCTGACGAGCCGAACCGCCTGCGAAAACTCCTCCGATGTGTGCGACGCGGGGATGCCGGAAAGGCTGATCGCCGCGATGGTCTGGCCCGTTTCATCCCGCACGGGCGCGGCGACTGCTACCCGACCGGGGAGGAATTCCTCATCATCCATGGCATATCCCTTCGTGCGGACCTGTGCGAGTTCCGCGAGGAGCGCGTCCATTGTTGTGATCGTTTGCGGCGTGACTATCTCCATCGGGCGGTCATGATAGCGCGCGCGTACCGCGTCCTCCGGCAGCGCGGCGAGAAGGATTTTCCCCACTGCGTGGCTGTGCGGCGCGTTGCGTGTTCCGGTGATCGTGTAGGCACGCAACTCCTTTGCGGCGGGCACGCGGGCGAGGAAAAGAACATCGCCTTCGTAGAGCACTGCGAGGTTGGCGTTGTAGTGGGAGCTGTCCGCGAGCATTTCGAGAAAGGGAAGCGACTGCCGTCGGAGATCGGACTGGCTGATCGCCACGCTCGCCAGCGCAATTGGTGCAAGGCCAAGTGTGTAGTGGCCATTGCCACTGACGCGCCGCACATATCCGTATTCTTCCAGCACGGAAAGGAGCCGTGACACGGTACTCGGTGCGAGTTCCAATTGGCGGCTCAACTCGCTCAACGTGTGTGATGGACGCACATCACTGAAGCAGGTGAGAAGGCGTAACGCCCGGCCGATAGACTGCCCCGGTGCCACCTGCGTCGTCATTCGTGCCAGTTGCACCATCCGTCGCTTCCATTCCCCAACGCCGCCAGTGGGAAGCCAAAAACAGGCTTCCCGTGGCACGAAAAGAATCCTCGAATGTCCGTGACGCTCTTTTCCACAGAGCGGAAAACTGCCGCGTTATGTGAGAAAGGTTTTCTGAATATGAGCGGAGAATAACAGCCAGTAAGATGGGTGTCAAGCAATTGTCACTCTCAGGGCTATATGGCGATATTCTTCAGCGGTATTTGTCGGTCTCGCCTCAGCTGAGCGGTCCAATCACGAGGTTCTCCCGCGCCGCTTCCACCACTTCCGCCGTCACCGTCCGCAACGCGTTGATCTCCAGGATCCGCGCGATCTGGCTACATAACCGCTGCATCAGTCGGAAGTTTCCACCCGTGATCCGAACCATCGCTGCCAGTGCTTCCGTATCGGTGAAATCGTCCGGTGCCAGCGCCAGTCCCATCTCCTGCCATTTATGCGTCAGGATGAAGCGCATCTCCGGGATCGAAAGCGGCCGGAACTGATGCACGAACCCCACGCGTGAATAGAACTGGGCGTAGCGTGTCAGCCGCTTCTCAATCCCCGGCATCCCGATCAGGATCACCCCGAACTCCCCACAGTCGTAGACATCGCGCAACTGTTCGAGCGCGAGGAAGTTCAGCCGATCCGCTTCTCGACGATCACCAACTCGATCCACCGATCGTCGGAGTGCATCTCGCCTGGGGGATCGTCGGGATAGAGCGCCTCCTCGATGATCGTGGTCATCCGGTGACGCAGGTTTTTCAGTTCATCTTCCACGCGCCTCGGGGTGGCGGTCACCGACGGGGTAAAAAGCAGCGTCCGGCAGTCCGCGAGATCCGGTCGAGTCGGGTAATCATGCCAGAAGGAGCGTCGCTCCAAGATCGGTGCGAACGCCTCCCACCGCGCGTAGTGGCGGCGGAGAGCGTCTTGCCGACGCCAGGCGGGCCGTAGCACAGCCCGATATACCGCTCACGTCGGCAGGCATCGCAGAACTCGGCGAAGCGCCGGTACTCCTTGGTGACGATGAACTCCGGCTCACTCATTGATGTATCGCTTCAGCCGCGTTGGCCGGGATGGCGCCGCCGGAGGTGGCTGCGGTGTTTCGACGGGCGGCGGAGGCTGTGGGACGGCGAGCAACTGGTCGAGCAGTGCGACGCGATCGGTCAGCGTCTCGCGCAGTTCGCGGCGGCGGGCCGTGCGGACCCGGATCAACTCTTTCAGACTGATCGTCTCCCCCACCAGTTCCTGACAGACCGCCCGACAGAGGAACCGGCCGTCGTGGTAGACGCGGATTTCGGCCATGTCCTGCGGGTCCTAGCGGATCGTCCCCGCCTCGCCGATACACGCCGCCAGCGTCAGGTCGAGGTAACGCATCGTCACGAAGATGTCTGGCCGGCCGAGCCGCGTGCGGGACCAGCGAGACCCAAGCGCCTTCATGTCTGCCCGTCTCGCGCGGCTGCATCGGCTATCGCTTCTCCCTTTCCCGGCTCCCCCAACAATCACGACGCGCACCACGGCCTAACGGTGCCCCACCGCGCCGAGCACGTTGCCGGTGACGGGCGCGGGCGATCGCTCGACCAGGCCGTCTTGCGGGTGCGGGCGCATCAGGATGCCGCGTTTGGGCTGCGTGGTGGTGCGCACCGTCGCCTCGACATGCTGACCTGGCACGAGGTCGAGGCGATAGCGTTGGAGGGTCATGCTGAGCACCGTCTTGATCTCCATCATGGCGAACGCCGCGCCGATGCAGGAGCGCGGGCCGACCCCGAAGGGGATGTATGAGTATGGGGTGATCGGGTCGCCGCCGTGTGGGTCGAAACGGGCGGGGCGGAAGATTTCGGGGTCGCGCCAGTGCGTGCTCATGCGGTGGCTCACGAACGGTGAGTAGACCACGAGATCCCCCGGCCGGATGGTGTAGCCGTTCCACTCAAACCCCTCGCGGGCGGTGCGGTTGACGCTCGGCGCGGGCGGGTACAACCGCATCGCTTCCTTGGCTACCTGCTCTACATAGGGTAAGCGTTCAAGATCGGCTCCCGTCATGGGCGGCGCGCCTCCGAGCTCGCGGTCGATCTCCTCAAGCAGGTGGGCGGTGACGTGGGGGTGCTGCGCCAGGAGGTAGAAGGCCCAAGCCAGGGCGTTGGCGCTCGTCTCGTGCCCGGCCACGAACAGGGTCAGTAGTTGGTCGCGGATCTGCCGGGGGGAAAGCTGGCCACCGTCTTCGTCCCGGGCGGCCACCAGCATCGACACAACGTCGCCGGTATCCTCGACGCCACGTTCGTGCTCGCGGATCACCTGGTACAGGATGGCGTCGATCGTGGCGAGGGCGCGGCGCAGCGTCGCCCCTTTCCCGATACGCGCAACGTCGAATGGCAATTGGGCGAGGGCGATCAGGGCAAAGTTGCTGACCGTCTCCACCACCGTGGCGACCGCGTCTCTGAGGTCGCTGGCCGCTCCTCCTAGCTCCATATTGAAGAGGGTGCGCCCGACGACGATGAGGGCGAGGCGGTTGGTCTGGCGGGCGATGTCGATGACGGCCCCGGGCTGCCAGCTGTCGAGTATCTCGGCAGTGGTCTGGCGCATGATCGCCTGGTATTGGTCGATACGCGTGCGGTGGAAGGCGGGCAGCATCAATTTGCGCTCGCGCTTGTGCCTGGGGTCGTCGATGAAGAAGAGGCCCTCGCCGACGATCCAGCGAGAATGCACCTGTTCGATGAGGGGTGTGACCAGGAAGTTGTCCACCGCGTCGATGAGGATATAGCGGTTGGCAGCGGCCCCGTACAAGAATGCCCCTCGTACGCCCAGGATGTCTATGCCCACGACCTCACCGAATCGGCGATACTGGCGCATCGCGAGGTCCAGGGGGTTTTGCAGGTAGGCATAGGGCGCGCCGAGGAACGGGAGGGCGAACGGGCCGGGTGGTTTGTTGTACTTGCGTGGGCGAGGTTGTCGTTGTGGTAGATCTGCCATGTTAGGCAACCTTTCCATGATTCGCCTTCTCACCATTCAGAGGCCGCGAGGATCAGTTCAAGAGCTAGGCCGACGTTGAGCCGATGTTGAGGCATATTCGGCCTCGGGATCGTCGAGATAATCGAGCATTTTCTTCCACGGCCGCGGTGGCCACGGCTCCCCGCGTTTCGCGAGATACGCGCGCGCCTTTCGCCGGCCCAAGAGCATGAACCGGATCACGTCGAGCGGTGTCCCGGCGACGGGCATCCGATCGGTGTCCTGGCGTCCGGACCCCGTGAGGAAGCCATCGGGCGAAAGCGTAAGGGTGCTTTCCTCCTCCCGGAGTTCACCCTTGATCAGCAATTCGTGTTGTCCCCCGAGGTCGACGTCATGGCGATGGAAGATCAAACAGGCCTTGCCCTGCCTCCCGGCCATGATCGGTGGCGGCGCGGGAACCATGATCACCTCTCGCGCTTCATCGAACGCGACGGAGCACCGCGTGCTGACCGGATAGCCGGACGCCTCTACGACCGTTAGGACGGCGCTCGGGTACGCCCGCGCGCAGGCGATCAATCGCTCATTCCACATTGCATACCTCGATCTCGGTCGGGTCATGACCGAAGTCGCGCCGGGGCCAGATGAGGATACGCCGCGGCTGCACGGAAATCGCCAGACGCTGGAACTGGAATGTGAACAGCTTGCGGGCCAGCGCATTGCCCACGAACTGGCGCGTCCTTGGCTGGCGAAGCACACTCTCGCGGAACATTGCATACGTCCAGGGCGGGTCGTCGACCAGTTCGGCCACTGTCGCGTCGCCCTGGACCAGCACGGCGGGCGGGTCAGCCAGGTTCGCGCCCGTCGGATCGGAGAAGAGGAGCGACACCGCCGGGTGGCGACGGGCGTTGTATGCTTTGACCGGGAAGGCGATGGACGCCGTCACTATCAGCCGCCCCTCATCGCGAAGAAAGAACGGTTCGGTTGGCCACGTCAGCGGTAGCCCCCGCCGGTTTACGGTCGTGAACTCGCAGGTGCGAAATTCGCGAAAGACCGATTCGACGTCGGGTGGGAGCGTGAGCGACACTCGATCTTCCTCCTTCGCTCGCAACGGCATCCGGCGACAGCGGAAACGCATCTGCACCCATCAGCGTGGATGTCGTGTCCCGTGGTCGGCCCCGTGTCGGACACCGTGCACCGCCTTGTCCTGATAGGACACCGTTGTACCCCGACCCCTTAGGTAGGACGCTGTGCCGTAGTGCCAACCCCGTGGTTGGTGCGGTAGCGGGATTCCATCACGATAGACAAGGCGAGCAGACCAACGAACATGCCGGCGATCCCGCCGATGAAGACCCACGTCAGCCAATTGGATCGGTCGAAATCCCCCCAGCCACGGACGACGGCGACGAGCATCAGCGCCAGCCCGACCAACTGGCTCTGCAGCGTGATGCGGATCGCGCTCCAGCGGCGGTCGATCGCCATCAGCATCGCCACGACGCTCGGCAGCGCGAACCAGCCGCCGATCACCTGCGCGGTCAGGGGCGTCAGTTTCCACGGCCAGAGATCGATCATCGTGTTGGGGAAAATGAGGAGGAAGAGCGCGATCAGGAACTGCACCGCGCCGCCGATGCCGAGAATACCGCGCAATGCGGGCGAGAGGAGCACATCACCCGGCTCCGGCGTACGTGGGTCGGTGCGGCTGTTGCGGTACCAGACGAGCGGCACGAGGATCGGCGTGATGATATAGAGCCCGATCCAGGCATAGAACGAGACGTGCCCGTGGTGGAAGCGGTCGAGGTGCATGAAGGTGGCGATTGCCATGAAGATCGTAAAGGCGGTGATCGGCAGGAAGCCGAGGTGCACAGTGTGCCAGCGGCGGGCGCGAAATGCCTGGACGAAGAAGTAGCTGCCCGAGATGTAGCCCGCGCCCATGATGAGGGGCGTCATGTCGGGGCGGATGGTCCAGGCAAAGAGGCGGTCGGTGCGGCCGGGGAAGAGGTAGAGCATTACGAAGGCGACGAAGAGGAAGGGGACGATGAAGGCTGAGAGCCAGCGCGTCTCGGGGAGGACGCGATCGTCCCGGATGATCGTTCCGCTGCCCACTGCGCGCGTGCCACCGACAACTCCCTCGCCCGATACCATCGCACACCTCCAATCCCGACCAAAATCATCCCGTATCGCTCGCCAGGGTCGGTCACTGTCCGCTGAAGCACCAGATATCAAACGCTGAGACGCGCGCCTCATTAAGCCCCACGGCACCGATGTGCCCCCGGAATGATTCAACTCTGCCGTGGATTCATCCTACTCCCTTCGTCAATCGGTCACTGCGGCTACGCTGCCATCGTGCCGGCATGATTCATGCGCCGGCAGCGTATGCTCCCATGCCATGTACCTGCGCAGGATAGGCATATGCGCGCCCCTCCTGCCCAGCGTCCAGACGATCGGTGCATACGCGACATTCGGGAGCGCGCATGCCAATGTCTGCATCCGCGTGTATGAGCCGACGCGCGCCCGGTGGCCCATGACCGCGCTCGCGTAGGCGGCGCGCGCTGTCTCCCACGGTATCGTCCGGTTGAGCGCCAGCCGCAGCAGCGGGCCGGCCGTATCGCCGTCCTGCAAGGCGAAGCGGATCCCCTCGCCGGTGAGGGGTAAGCAATGGCCTGCGGCATCGCCGAGTACCCAGAGGTCACCAACGACCGACGGCCGAGGCTGCGCCGGCAGAATGCCGCCGTTCCGCGTGAGATCGCGCAGGGCGGTCGTGATGCCGAGACGCGCGAGGAAGGCGCGCAAATGGTCGGCCATCCCCTTTGCATTATCGAATGCGACCAGCCCGATGCGCCGCTCGTCCCCACATGGGAAGACCCAGCCGTACCCCTCGCGGACGATCTCCTTGTCCGCATAGAAATGCAGCGCGTCGGTGCGACCGGGCACGGTAACTTCGATCCCGATCGTCAGGCGGCCACGGTCCACGAAGGTCGGGTCCAGCGATCCCGCGAGCACCGCGCGCCAGCCGGTCGCGTCGACGAGGTGCCGAGCGGTGAGCGTCCCCTTATTGGTGACCAGCGCGGCACCATCGAACGCGGTGATGCGGGCCTGGAGGAACGACACGTCCGGCGCCTGGGCGCGCAGGGCGAGGCAAAAGGCCTGCTGGTCGAAGACCGCCCATGGCTCCGGCCAGCGAAAGCGCACGCTGTTGAACCGCGTGTGCATGATGCCCCAGTGCGTCTCCTGGCAGGAACTGGCCAGGCCCCCAACGGCGGCGAGGGTGCGGATCGGCACCCCGCAGGCGGAGTGGCGGATCGCCCCGATCGCGTGTTCGTCGACCAGGAGCACCCGCGCACCCATGCCACCGAGATGGCGCGCGACCGCCAACCCGGCATAGGATGCACCAGCGATCACGAGGTCCCAGTCGTATGCCATGCCCACCACCTCCATCCCACGCGCCGCCTGATGAGGACGAGCCATGTACGCAGCGGCGCAGCGCCGGACGAGTATTCCGGGTCACTCTCTGGCCAGTCAGGGTTACAGCCGTGTGCACACCAGCACGATTACTGCGGCGGTGAACGCGCATGCGCCTTCGATCGCTCCGGTATAGCTATCTGTTCCTAACCGGGCAGGGGTTGTACCCTGGCCGTTTCCTTGAGGCACTCAGGGTAGCATGGCGAGATAGCGCGCGACACCGTGATTTCCCTGTATTGTGGGAAAAAGCACCCTGGAATTTATGGCTTGGTTGCTCACCCGCCGAGCGCGTTACGGATCGGGTCATGCCTCCCTCACATGGTCACAACAACGGTATCGCTGCTGCACGACAAATAGCCCTGAAGAACATCGCCATTGAGCGATCAAAGTGACAAGCAATTGTGCCTAATTTTCGGGCATACAGTCGTGCAAATGTAAGGAAACACGGTAGCGGCGCGATTTTCCATAGCATCGTGGGAGCAGGCGAGCGAATTGCGACGATTACCCAATTAGTACATATAACATGAATAAAATGCAAAAGGCTATTATTCGCCGCTCATTGTCCGCTCTATCCGTCTCCCTCGGTGCCGTTTCTTTCGGTATACATGTCCGCCTCGCGTACATAATCTGACCGCGTGCCGACAGCCTCCAGCAAGGCAACATACTGTGCGGCATCCCGCAATGCTACGTCGCGTGCATTGAGGGCATCTTCAAGCGACCGCGTATATCTCGCTACCTCGCATAACGCGTCATCTTTGGCGTTCAGTTCGCGCTCAAGTAACCGCGTATACGCCGCTGCGTCGTGTAATGTTGCGTGCATAGCGCGCAATTCATTCTCAAGTGCGCGTGCATACACTGCCGCGTCGTGTGATGCTGCATCCGTAGCGTTCACGTTGTCTTCAAGTGACCGCGCATACCCGGTTGCGTCACATAACGCCTCGCTTTTGGCATGCAGTTCATTCTCAAGCGATCGTGTGTACTCCGCTGCCTTATGTACGGTCGCGTCGCGCGCGCTGAGGGCACTTTCAAGAAAGCGCGTGTATCCGGCTGCGTCGAATAATGCTTCGCCTTTGGCGTCGAGCGCGCCTTCCAGCGATTGCGCGTACTGTTGCGCGCTTTGTAACTCTTCCCGCAGCCGTGTCAGATCATGTTCCACCGAGTGTGCATACTGCGCCGCTTCGGCGAACCGTTGCTCGCGTTCCGCAGCATAGGGTCGCAAGACAGCGAGTTCACCTTCCGCGTCGTGCCGTGCCTGCTCCACCGTGGCGAGATGCGCTTCGAGCGAACGTGTGTAGCGCTCCACTTCTGCGAACTGACCGTCCCGCTCGCTGAGCGTGCGTTCCAGCGACCGCATGTAGCGCTCCGGTCGGAAATCCTGCGCGCTCCACCCCACGTGCGGCCCGCCAGCATCTGTTGTGGCCTCAGAAGTAGAAGGAGAGGACGGCGATGCCTCATCGGGGTCCAGTCCACGCTCCCGTCGCCATTGCTGGACATACCATCCGGGCGGTACCTCATTCGGTACCGCAGGTTTCGGCACCGGAAGTTGCCGTTCGAGGACATAGGTTGCGATGATCGCGAGCAGTTCGTCGGTGAGAAAGTCCGGATCGGTGCAGAGACGTTGGCTGTATTCGGCCTGTTGGTCGTTCCGCCGCTCGCGGTATGAATTCTTTCGCCATGCCGAGGGGAACTTTACGGCCGTCAGTCGTGGTATCGCGATGAATCGCTTGTTCGCGGCGAACGCGCGATTGAAGAAGTCGCGGTCCGGCGGATCAACGATCGTTCGGTAATCGTTCCATCCGCCGATCTGCTCCGCCAGTTCGCGCACATGCATGGTGGATGAGGGCGGCACGGGGAGGTCGTATTCGTATCCCCCCGATACCGAAAGCCCCGCGATGGCGTGGAAGTCGGTTTCTTCGGGGCCGATCAGCGCGATCAGCGTATACGCGACATCCGCATTGTTTTCCCGGAGCGCGCCGACAAGCGCGCCGAGGTGCGACGGGAGCCAGATGTCATCGTGCCCCAGATAGGCGATGTATCGCCCGCGGGCCAGCGCCGTTCCGGCATTGTTCGGCGCCGATTGACTCCCGGAATTCTCGGGCATGTTGTGCCACCGCACGCGCGCATCATCGAATGACGCCACGACCGCCGCCGAATCGTCGGTGCATCCGTCGCCGATGACCAGCATCTCGAAATCCTGGAACTCTTGCCGGAGGACCGATTGAATCGCGTAGTGAAGGACACTACTCCAGTTGTACGTGGCCGTGATCACGCTGACGAGCGGTGATTCCGCCACGTTAGCCGCCGAGCCGATCGGTGAAGTGGTACGGGATCAGGTCGGTATCGAGCGGGAGACGGAACTTATCGGGATGCGCGTGGTCGTATGACCGCGTTGGGAGGTTGATGAAGAGCGCGTCCGTCTCACCAATGTTCTGGATCGCATGATACATACCGCGTGGGATACGAAGAAGACCGCGATTGTGCGCGCTGAAATACAGTTCATTGATCATTCCGTAGGTAGGAGCGTCGGCCCGCGCATCGTACAGGACGACGCGCACCGACCCCATGCTGAAGAAGAGACGATCATCCTGCTCGGCGTGAACAACCCATCCCTTGATCTTCTGCGGGCGAATGGTGGTTTGATAGGCGTAGACCAGCGGCGCATCGTCGAAATCCCACTCCGGGCTGCAGATCTCGCACACCGTCCCGCGGTCGTCCTCCTGGGTCACTGCGGCGCGGATCTGGACACCGGCGATACGTTGCGCGATACGCGTACCGTCGGGATTGACTGTTTGTTGATCGCGAACTGGGCCGGTCACCATGCTAGTGGTCTCCTCATCGAGCGATGCCGCAATGCACACGACGCGCCGAGCATTCTACGCGATACGAATGCACGGGCCAATCGTCACACCCCGCTCGATATCACTTCGATGTGACGTGATACGCCAATACATTTTCAATGAAGGAATCGCATTTCTTGCTATGTGCGGGTGGGAAACTCTATCATCTCCCACAATCGGTCGCGACATACCGTTTCAGTACATGCGGTCGTTGCACAGCGTTTGGCGGCCTGAGTGAGAGGGGAGCGCGTGAAGATTACCGACATACGGACGTACCTCGTGCGGGCGAATACGGGTGGGGTGACAGAGCGCCCGCGCGGGCGCAACTGGTTGTTTGTCGCGGTACATACGGACGCGGGCATCATCGGCTACGGTGAGGGCGGCGGCTGGCCGGAGGTCGTCGAAATCGGCGTGCAGGAAATTGCGCCGCTGCTGATCGGCGAAGATCCGTTCCACGCCGAGCGACTATGGCTGAAGATCTACGACGCGCTGCACAGCCACGGTCAGACCGGGGCCGTGCGCGGCGGCGTACAGAGTGCGATTGACATCGCCCTGTGGGACATCAAAGGCAAGGCGCTCGGCGTGCCGGTGTACCAACTGCTCGGCGGGGCAGTGCGCGACCGCGTACGCGTCTACGGCCACGCGAGCACCACGGAGTTGGCGCAGGAACTCGTCGCCGAGGGATTCACCGCGTTCAAGTGCCATCCGTCCGCGCAAACGCTCGCGGAGTTGCGCGCCGCTGTGGGCGACGGAATCGAGATCGGTCTCCACGGACATGGCGAGTTCACCATTCACGCGGCGGTGCGCATCGCCCACGACGCGGAGGCATACCGCCCCGCCTTTTTCGAGGAGCCGACGCACCCGGATGATACCGATGCCCTCGCTGCCGTTGCCGCGAAGGTGTCTGTACCGCTGGCGGCAGGAGAGCGCCTTGCCAGCAAATGGGCGATGTACGATCTCATCAGGTCCGGCGCGGTTGCGCTCGTGCAGCCGGAAACAACGCGACTCGGCGGGATCACGGAGTTGAAGAAGATTGCGGCGATTGCCGAGGCCGCCGGGGTGCGCATTGCGCCGCATGCGGGTTCGGTTGGTCCCATCGTACAAATGGCGAACGTCCATGTGATGGCGACCGCACCGAACTTCCTTTTCCTGGAATATATGCCGCGCGATACGGCACCGCGCCACGCGGTCGTGCCGGGGGCAGTGGAGCAGGAAGAGGGATTCATCGCGCTACCAACCGCGCCCGGCCTCGGCGTGGAACTTGACCTCGACGCCGTGGCTGCCAACGTGCCCTACCCGGTGGATGCGTACGAGTACCGCACGCGCACGCCGGAAGATATTCGTCGCTGGAATCCGTGAGGTATCCGGCCGCAGGGAGTGGTCTATGACAAATACCGATCCGCACGCCGCCGCGATCGCACACCTCATAGTCGTGGACGAAACGCTCGCGCAGATGATCGCGCGGCATGGCCCCTGCACGCTCGTGCCCGAACCCGACCTGTTCGGGTCGGTCGTGCGGGCGATTGTCGGGCAGCAAATTTCCGTTCACGCGGCGGCGGCGGTTCTGTCGCGGGTGCGGGCGCTCGTGCCGGACGAGACGCTGACGCCGGAGGCGATCCTCGCTGTGCCGGACGAGCATTTGCGGGCCGCCGGGCTTTCGTGGCGTAAGGTCAGTTACCTTAAAGATTGCGCCGCCCGGTTCGCGGACGGCAGCATTGACCCCGTCGCCCTGGCGGACGCCGACGATGAAACTTGCATCGCCGCACTGCTGCCAATCAAGGGCGTTGGGCGATGGACGGCGGAAATGGTGCTGATCTTCGCGCTCGGCCGCCCGGATATTCTTTCGACGGGCGATTACGGCCTGCGGAGCGCAATGCAACGCCATTGGAATCTGTCCGCCCCCGCAACACCAGAAGAGATGGAGCAGATCGCGGCGCGCTGGCGTCCGTACCGCTCGGTTGCATCGTGGTATCTTTGGCGCTCCCTCAGCAATGCCCCCGTCGTCGCTGCCGAACCGCAGTAGTTTTCAGCCAATGAAAGAATTTCGGCGATGGGGGTGCGGTGTATTGACAGGGTGAACGTTCGATGTTATACAGATTATGCGAGGTCCCGATGGCCGAAGCGATACACCGTATGTTTGAAGAAGCAGCAATGTGGATTCAACTGGTGATCGCGGAGATTGTCGGGATTTCGCACGTTTGTGCATGGGATGATGACATACACAGACGGATTGAGCGGCGCTGCCGGTGATTTCCCCACCATCGGATTCCCGACTTCTCGTCAGACATTTGCGGGTGTTCCATCTTCCTCATAGACACCGGGGTAGTAGGCGGCGGGTAGGGTCGCGTACTTCGCGAGCATGTCTTCGTCCAGTTCGACGCCGAGGCCGGGGCGCGTTGGCAACTCCGCCCAACCGGGGGAGATTGCTAATGGCTCCCGCTGCACTTCTGCCCAACCGGGTAGATGCAACTGGTTGGCGAACTCCAAAATGCGGAAGTTTGGGATCGCTGCCGCGAGGTGGATCGAGGCGGCGGTCGAAATCGGCCCCTGCGGATTGTGCGGCGCGACCTGGATATGGTGCGCTTCCGCCATCGCGGCGATCTTCTTCAGCGCGGTGATGCCGCCCGCGTGGCAGATATCGGGCTGCACGATATCGGTCAGTTTTCTCTCGATACTGTCGCGGAACTCCCACGGCGAAAAAAGCCGCTCGCCCGTCGCGATGTCGGTACTCTTCGGGTACGCCATTACCTGTCGCTGGCCGTCGAGGTCTTCTGGCGTCACCGGTTCCTCGAACCAGGCGATCTGGTACGGCGCGAGCGCGTCGAGCATCCGGCAGGCGACGGAGGCGCGGGTGCGACCGTGATTGTCCACGAACAATTCCATCCGGTCGCCGACGACCGCGCGAATCGCGGCGATGCGCTCCACGGCGATCCGCACTGCGTCCGCCTCATTGTTTTCCCGAATCGGTGCGAATGAAGAGGCTTTGAGCGCCGTCCATCCGGCGGTCGCGAGATTCTGGACATCCTCGGCGGTCTGCTCGGTCGGCAAGCCAATCGCGACGTGGGTGTACATGCGAATGCGGTCTCGCACCGCGCCGCCGAGCAGGTCGTAGACGGGCATCCCGGCGAGTTTGCCTTTGATGTCCCAGAGCGCCTGATCAATCGCGCTGATCGCCGAGTTCAGCGCCACGCCGCCGCGCCAGAAGCCGTGACGGTACTGCACCTGCCAGATGCGTTCGCTCTGTCGTGGGTCCATACCGATGATGCCGTGCTGCTCGGCGTAGCCACGGATCGCGGCAGCAACGATTTGCTCCTTGCCTTCGAGCGTCCCTTCGCCCCAGCCGTGCACACCCGCGTCAGTCGAAACCTTCACGAACAGCCAGGTGCGCAAACGCGGCGCGATCTGCACGAAAAACGTCTCGATGTTTGTGATCTTCAACCCCTCACCCCTTTCCTGCGTGCTGAACATTGACCTGCAAATGGTCGCATGGTACATTCGCGTTGGTCAAACTAATCAGCGCAAGCCTTCGTCTGTTTTGGAATTGTGATCGTCTCTTGATACGTACGGTATGCA
>JBBSFO010000015.1:0-19797 GCA_038238655.1 Thermomicrobiales bacterium
CGTATCTTCGCTCTGGACGAGCAGATCAAGGCGAAATACGGCACTGGCGACGGTCCGACCAAGGGCGGCCCCGGCCTGCCGGGGCGGCAGCGCGCCGGCCTCGTGATGCTCGAAGTGACCGAGAAATGCAACCTCACCTGCCCGATGTGCTACGCGGGCAGCAACCCGGACGGTCGGCACTATACGATGACAGAGATCGAGCAGCGGCTCGATGAGATCGTCGCGGCGGAAGGGGCCGATGTCAGCCTGCAAATCTCCGGTGGCGAGCCGTCGGTGCGCAAGGATCTCAAAGAACTCGCGGCGCTGATTACCTCCAAGGGATTCACGAACTTCGAGATGATCTCGAATGGCATCCGCATCGCGCGAGACGCGGACTTCGCGGAAAGCCTGAAGGCCTGGGGTTTCACCTCCGTCTATTTGCAGTGGGACTCGCTCAGAGAGTCGGACATCGAACTGCTGCGCGGCGAGAAATTGCTCAGTGTCCGTTTGAAAGCGCTCGACCAACTGGAAAAGGCGGGGCTGAACACGACGCTGGCCGTTTCGCTCCTGCCGGGGTTGAATACCGATCAAATCGGCCCGATCCTCGAAGTCTGCCGCCAGCATCCGATCATCCGCGCGGTCTCGTTCCAGGCGGCGACACCCTTCGGCAACCGTTGGGACGTGGATGAGGAGCGCGGGGGCGATACGCTCGACACGCGCGGCTTTGGCCGGAAACTCCGCCTACCCGATATTTTGCAATTGATCGAGGAGCAACTCGGCATCGCGCCCGAGGAGTTCATGCCGCTCGGTTTCGGCTCCCCCTTGTGCAACTCCATCGCGATCCTGCGCCACGACAAGAAGCGCGGGACGTGGATCCCAACGACGCCGGGCATCGAGTGGAACAAGTACAGCCAGATCCTCGGTGATGACCCGGTGGATTTCATCCGCATGGTGACGCGCGGCAAGAGCGCGCTTTCGAAGCGGCTCTTTTCCCGCGAGGGCTTCGCGGCGATGCGTGTTCTGCTCCCCTACATCGGGCGGAACCCCGGCATCATGTTCGACACGCAGTACGTCACGATCTTCATCAAGCCCTTCATGGACGCGGAAGACCTCGATTTCGACCGCGTAGATCGTTGCTGCTTCCACAATGCCTCGCCGCGCGGCCTCCATTCCTTCTGCGCCCTCAACGCGCTGGTTCGCCCGACAACGACCGTAGACGCCTCGGCATTCGGGGACGTTATCATGCTGCCGCAGCCCGAGCTCGTCATGGCCGACGGGGATTAGGACGAAGTGCTGAGTGCTGAGGGAGCACGCTGATTACCCCGGAGCGCTCGGCACTTTGCGTATTCACATGCGGAATGAGGGTATTGTGGAAGACTCAGTACTCAGCACTCAGCACTCAGCACTTCCCTCCCTCGCGATCGTCGTCGCGGCGCGGAACGAGGCGCACCGGATCGCGGCGGTGTTGGCGCACTACCGGGCGCTCGCGCCTGATGCCGAACTGATCGTCGCAGATGGGGCGAGCAGGGACGCAACGGCGCGAGAGGCGTTGCCATACGCGCGCGTCGTGACGGGCAAAGGATCGCTCGGCGCGAACGAGAATCTCGCGGCGGCGCACGCGACGGCGGACGTGTTGCTCTTTGTTCACGCGGACACCGCGCTCGCGGACGTGGCAATCGTGCAGCAAACGATGGCGGACGCGATGGTCCTCGGCGGCGCGTACCGGCTGCGATTCGATGACGACGCGCGCGTCTATCGGATGATGGCGCAGCGGGCGGATCAGCGCTCGCTCGCCGGGGCGTATACGGGCGACCAGGGCATCTTTGTGCGGCGAGCGGTCTTCGAAAAACTCGGTGGTTTCCCGACATGGCCGCTGATGGAGGATGTCGCCTTCTCGGAGCGACTGCGCGGCGAAGGTCGCGTCGTCCTGCTCGACGCGGAGGCGATCACCTCCACGCGGCGGCACAAGGCGCAGGGGCCATACCGGCTGATTGGCCGCGTCATGCTCATCCGGCTCCTCTACCGCTTCGGCGCATCACCGGACTTCCTCGTGCGCCTTTGGCGGCGCGGGGGCGATGTCGTCCCCGACCGCCTCCCAAACGTTGTGCCAACGCTGCGCGAGCGCGAAGTCTGACCAGGCCCTGGTCGGTTAGACGGCGATTTTCGGTCAAATCGAGCCGTATACCTCTTCGCGGTAGCCGTATCATGGTTGTTCAACGTGCCAGCGCGGTACGGGTGAGCGGTCGTATGGGCGCACAGTCGTGCGCCCGCCGCTTGACGATAACCGCTACAAACGTGACTCCACTATTGTTGTGTCCGGGCGCTCGCGGACTTCGGGGAGGAGGGCGGTGCCGAGGCCGGGCGCGGTGGGGGCGAGGATGTGGCCGTCCTCGACCTGAACGATCTCGGTGACGAGGTTCGGGTAGGTGACGCGCAGGTACGAGCGTAGCGATTCCTGATAGACAGCGTTCGTCGCGTTGATCGCGAGGTGGACGCCGGCAAAGAGCGTGAACGGGCCGGTGCAGTCATGCATCGCCACCGGGCGCTTGTAGGTCTCAGCCATCGTCGCAATCTTTTTGCTCTCGGTGATGCCGCCCGCCCACGTCGGGTCAATCATAATGATGTCCGCCGCGCGCTGCTCCAATACCGGCTTGTATTCGTAGCGTGTCGTCAGATATTCGCTAACGAGCAGTGGGGTCGTCGTGCTGCGCTGCAATTCGGCCAGCGCGCCGATGTCGTCGGCACGCATCAGGTCTTCAAGCCAATACGGTTCGAACTCCTCCAACGCATGCGCGATCTTCTTCGCCGCCGGGAGCGACCAGAAGCCGTGCCCTTCGACCATGATCTCCATCTTGTCGCCGACTGCCGCGCGAATCTTGCGGAACGGCTCCAGACTGCGATTGAGGTCCGCGTTATCAATCCGCTGGCCGCCGAGCGTGCGCAGATCGGGGTCGAACGCGCCACGGAACGTACGCCAGTCGTCGTATTTCCCCGGTGTATGGGCAATGTAATCGAAGGGCCAGATTTTCATGCCGGTAATCCCCTCGCTGAGGAGATCGAGGGCGAGTTCGTCCGCATGGGTCATAAAGGCGATCAGGTCTTCGTATTTCCCCGCATCGTTGCCGGTATCCGTGCCGTAGCCGGTGCCACCGCGCGTCGGGCGGCCATAACTCGGCCCGCCGCAGGTGTTGTACGTTTTGATCCGATCCCGCGCCGCGCCACCGAGCACCTGCCAGACTGGCATCCCCGCCGCCTGCCCGAGGATGTCCCACAACGCCACATCAATCGCGGAAAGACCGCGAATCTCCGCGCCCTTGCCCGCGATGTGTGCAATCACCTCGTAGAGCCGACGCCAATGCAGTTCGATGGCGAGGGGATCGTGCCCGAGGAGCATCGGCGCGGCGAACTGGTGGACGTAGCCCCTGAGCGCGTCCGTCATGTAGAACGTGTCGCCGTACCCGATCAGTCCTTCGTCGGTATGCACGGCGACGAAGAGAATCTGCGGGTAATCCTCGACATGGATCGTCTCGATCTTCGTGATCTTCACCGGGCCTCCCCTTCATTCTTGCGCACCCGCTCCAACTCCTCCAGCATCCACATCCGCGCCAGCGTCGAAGCGCCCAGCCCCTTGGGCTTCGCGACTGCCTGAAAGGCGTCGAACGTTTCCTTGTCAAGCGGGATCGAGAGTATCCACGTTGATTTCAGCGGCTTCGCGATCTCGAACTCTACCGGTTCGCGTTCGTCTTGATACTCGGAAGCGTCGTGCGTATCCCAGAACTCGGCCATCTCTTCAATCGAAGAGAACCGGGGAATCCGCTTAATCTCCTCCTTTTCTTGTGTAGCCACGTTTGTTCTCCTTAGCGACGCCGGAGATTTCGGCGCTCACCACGTGTCGCATCACGCGCCATTACAACGCATTATGCTTTATGATCGTGCGGAGCAAGTATGACGAAGAGATAGCGCTCCGCATCTGTCTGGCCAATGATACGATAGGTATCCTCTCGCGCTCCTGTCAATGCCGGAGCGTTTCTTACCGCTTCCATCGCTTCAGGCATTCGTACACCTTGTCGTGCAATATGCTCCTCGTTCCAGTCATCCCAGATCAGTTCTGAGAACCAAACCAAGCCCGCCCCTTGCATAGGTATGACATTGTCATACGTGCGTGCGGAGACAACAAGAGGCATGATGAACCACGCGAAGCATCTATCAATATGCATAGTATAGATTTTATACTGGGGTCATCACTCACTCGTGCGACGTGCGTGCGATCTGAAAGATTTCGGGCCAGTTTTTACCGGTGACAAAGAGGCGGCCCGTTGTGTCGTCGTACGCGATGCCATTCAGTTCGTTGACGGATGGGCTGCGGTCGGCATCGGGCAACAGGCCGGTCAGGTCAATCCAACCGAGGATCGCACCGGATGCGGGATCAATGCGGACGATCCGATCGGTTAGCCAGATATTCGCGTAAATCTCGCCATTGATGTATTCAAGCTCGTTGAGGTTCGTCAGCGGCTGGCCGTGGTCAAGGACATTGATCGTCCGCACGACCACGAATGTCTCGGGGTCGAGGAAGCGGATACGCTCGGTTCCGTCGCTCATGATGAGCAAACGATCGTCGTGTGTCAGGCCCCATCCTTCGCCATCGTACGTGAACGTGCGCTCCAAACAGAAGCACGTGCGGTCATAGACAAAGCCGATATGGGATTGCCAGGTGAGTTGGATCAGCTTGCCCTGGTACAAAGTCAGCCCTTCGCCGAAATACGCCGGGTCAAGCGGCAGGCTCGCGATCACGCGGCCCGTTTCGGCGTCCACCTTCCGCAGGGTGGACATGCCATTAAGTCCCGTGCTCTCGAAGAATGCGCCATCGGTGTAGACCAGCCCTTCGGTATAGGCCGCTGGATCGTGCGGCCGGCGATCAAGGGTACGGTATCTGTCAGTCGGTGGCTCCGTTGGCGTGGACGCAGCCACAGTCGGCGACGAAACGCCCTGCGTCGCTGCGCGCGCGCCACACGCGGGCAAGATCGCGAGCGCAACGATCAACCACATGCTGCCCAGAAGGCGCCCGACAGAGCGCACAGAGAAAGAGAAGGCGAAGGAGTTTCGTTTGTTCTCGTTGCTTCGCGCCGTGGCCGCTTTCGGTCGCCCATTCGCTCGCATGTGCGGCATAGGGATTCGTTTCATGACGCACCGTGCAGCAAAATTAACGCCAACATCGGAACCTTCCGATCATTAGACCGCTTTGAATTGCTCGAACGGCTGGCGGCAATCGTGGCAGTAATAGATGGCGCGGCAGAGGGTCGGGCCAAAGGGGTTTTCCAGTGCGGTATGATGCGAATCGCAATACGGGCAGGCGGGCGCGACCGGCAGGGTGATTGCTTCACCGGGGATCGGCGGCGCGAAGCCACTGGCGCGCAGTTTCCGGTGGCCTTCGGAGGTGATGCGCTCCGTCGTCCACGACTCCGCGTAGGTCGTCACCACTTCGACGACGGGGGCGAAGCCCGCCAGCCGCTCGCGGATCGTTGCGCGGATGATGTCTAGCGCCGGGCAGGCGACGAAGGTCGGCATCACCTCCACCCGCAGGCACGCCGCGTCCCACTCCACGCTGCGGATGATGCCGAGATCTACGATGGAGATCATCGGAATCTCCGGATCGGGCACCTCCGCCAGCGCATCCCATACCGCAGAAAGTGCTGAGTGCTGAGTACTGAGCACGGAGCACTCATCAGCTACTTCTCTCTTCTCGGACTCTTTCACCATGGTCTGTAATCCTTCTCAGTACTCAGCACTCAGTCCTACCATTCCGCTCCCGGCTCCGCACGGTAGACCATCGTGAACTCGTTCCAGAGCCAGCGGAAATCGTCGGAATGGATGGAGCGCCCGTTCTCCATCGTGATCGGAAACGTCGCCGTGTATCGCCCGCCGCCCGCCTCACAGAATGGGAAGGGCAAGTCGAGTGATTGCAGCAGCGGCGCGATCTCGCCGAGCCACCGCTGCTGGATCGCCAGCAGGGGCTCGGGCAGGATGCCCGCGTTGAGAAGTTCTTCTTCTCCGTCGAGCGGCGCGAAGATCATCAGCGCGTCGGGCCAGAGGATTTCCAGCGCCTTCTCTAATCGAGCGTGCGCCTCGCCACCCGCTTCCGCGAGCCGCTTCACCCACGCCTCCATGTGCATGCGGTGGTAGGTCTCCTCACGCCGGATTTTACTCACGATCCCCGCAAGCGGCGCGTACGACGAATTCGCCAGCACGGCGAGCCGGGTGGCGTCCGCCGTGTCGTAGAGGAAGCGACGGGCGATGCTGAAGGCCCAGTCCGTGCGCGGATGATCCATCAGGCGCGCGTGTCGGTACTCCTCCGGCTGACGACCGTAGGCGACGTGGTCAGCGGTATCGTGCGTCAGTCCAGCAAGAATTTCGTAGAGGACGCGCGCATGCCCGATCTCATCCTGCGCGAGCGACGAGAAGGCGACATCCTCCTCTAGCATCGGCGCGATACCCGTCCACTCCGAATCCCAGAAGCCGAGCACGAACTCGTCGTCCGCGAGCGTGAGCAGCAACTCCGCCAATCCAGAGGACTGAGGACTGCGGGTGCCCTTTGGGCGGCATGAGGACTGAGGACTTGCCGCGCCTCGGTCGCTGATATTTTCGTCAAAGGTCATGGCGTACTACCCGTCTCTATAGCCATCCACTACTGTACTGCCGCTCGTATCTCTGCTCAGTCCTCAGTCCTCAGTCCTGCTCCCCGTATTCGCGCAGCATCGAGTTTGTCTTTGATGACGTAACCGGCGGGCTTTTTGAAGGAGCGGTCGAGCGGCGGCTGGAGCAAGTCGGGATCGTCCACCTGCTCAATCGCGGCGCGCGGCACGACCCAGAGACGGATGCTCTCCTGCCGACGGCTGTAAAACTCCCGCGCGTAGTGTGTGGCGAGTTCCCGATCCGGCGCGAGGACATTCCCCGCATGCCGCATCGGCTCCCCTTCCCGCTCCTGCCGAAACACTTCATACACTTCCATCACATCACCTCGGAAAACGGAAACCGATTGAACCGCAGAGGCGCAGAGAACGCAGAGAAAAGGAGAATGATTCGTTGTCATCTTTCAGCAACTCTTCTCTTTTTCCTCTCTGCGTCCCTCTGCGTTCTCTGCGCCTCTGCGGTTCAATCGGTTTCGATCCTTACGCGGCGACACGCGGAGCGGAGAGGATGGCGTCGCGGACCCACTGCGTCTGGTCATAGTTGATCTGACGGAAGGCAAGGCGCTCTTGCGACATCGGGCCATGTCCGGTGACGACAGCAGTGAGTTCCTTCCAGTCCGGTTCAGTGAACAGCCAGCGACCGGCCGCCTCGTCGTAGCGTAATGCAGGGTCGGGTAGCGTCAGGCCGAGTTCGCGGATGCGCGGAACGTAGATGCCCAGGAATTCCTGCCGCAGTTCGTCGTTCGACTTGTTCTTGATCCGCCATGCGAGGTCGCGATCCGTCGCCGGGTCGGTCGGCGGGCCGTGCATCTGCATCAGCGGCCCCCACCAGCGATCCAGCGCCTCCTGCACCATCGCGCGCTGCGTCTCGGTACCGTTCAGGAGCGAAAGGAGCACATCGCGCCCGTGGATGATATGGACCGATTCTTCCCAGCAAATCTTCTTCATCGTCCGCGCGTAGGGCGCGTAGGACGACTCCCGGAGCGCCTGCTGCGCGACAATCGCGGCGGCGTCCACGAGCCAGGCGATCACGCCGATGTCTGCCCACGTTTTGGTTGGGTAATGGAAAACATTGTGAAACTTCGTCTTGCCCGCGAGCAAATCGGCCAGCATCGCTTCGCGCGACTTGCCGAGGTCTTCGGCGACGCGGTAGAGCAGTTGGGCGTGGCCGACCTCGTCCTGCACCTTCGCGGTGAGGGCAAGTTTCCGCTTCAAGGAGGGCGCGCGCATGATCCACTCGCGCTCCGGCAGGACGCCCATCAGCTCGCTGTTCGCGTGCATCTCGACGAACTTCAACACCGCCTTGCGGTACGCATCCGGCATCCAGTCGCCCGGTTCAACCTTGCCACCCCCAGCAACGTGCGCGTTGAAGGCATCCAGCCGTTCCTGCTCACTCATAACACGTCCCTCCTCAGGAGTAATCGAAACCGGGGAGAACCGCAGAGGCGCAGAGAGGGAAGAGGGAAGAGGGAATCAACTTTCTTTCTTCTCTGTGATCTCTGCGTTCTCTGCGCTCTGCGGTTCAATTGGTTTCATCTCGTTTCATCCCCTCGTGGCGTACAAAGGCCTTGAAGGAAAAGGTCAGCGAAGGAATCGGCGATTGCCTCCGGCGCGAGCGAACCGTGGGGTCGGTACCACTGGGCAATGCCGTTCAGGCCGGAAAGGATACCAAGACCGGCCATCTTCGGATCAGCAGAGCGGAACTCACCGTTGCACATCCCTTCGGCGATCACGGCACGAAAGTACGCCTCGTACGCGTCGCGCTGACGACCCATCGCGCTGCGCCGTTCCGCGCCGAGGAAGCGCCACTCGTGCAGGAATACGGTCGCGTGCTCGATATCGTCCGTGATCACACGGACGTGCGCCCGCGCCATGCCGCGCAATCGCTCCCCCGCAGGCTCCACGCTATTGGCAACCGGACGCACCGCCGCGTGGAAACGCTCCGACGCCCGGTTGATGATCGCCCAGAGCACATCCTCCTTGGAGGTGATATGCGCATACAGGCTCCCGCCCTGCATGTCGAGGGCGCGCGCGATGTCCCGTACGCTCGTCGCACTATAGCCGCGCTCACTGAAGAGCGTACTCGCCACACCTTCGATTTGCCGTTTCCGACTGTCCACCGATCCTCGATTGCGAACAAACGCTTGTTAGCCTTCATGCGCAGTTTTGCATGACGCCAAATCCATGTCAAGATTGTGAAGAGATACACGATTCTCCCACGAATCTGCGGAGAGGAAATGCGCGCAACGCTACGCCCAGTCGCTTCGCACGCCGGTGCTCTTTTTGATGCGGTGTTCGGTGCATCCCGTTATTCGGTGAGTGGCACACCAATGTGCATGCGTCCAAGCAAGGAGATGCCAAGCGGGCCATCGGCACACGTCGCGATTCGCTCGACAAATCGAACGCGCAGCAAATCGCGTGCGATCGCCGCCACGACGACCGGGCTGAAATCGAGGCTGCACGCGACATGGTGAAGCTTTGGGTACCCCTCTGTTACCTGAAGACGATATAAGACACGCAGGAACTGGTCACTTCGGGACGCGCACATCTTGCCCCCTTGGAGAGGTCGCTCAAGCAAAGCGTTGCCGTATTCTCTCTTTCACGGAGATGCAACGCAATTGGTTTCGCATTGAGGTTCTGGATGTTAACGCCCCGCCGACGTGTCTTCTATCAAAACGCGATCGCCCCCTCTGCGGAAAGTGGCACACGATGGGAGCGATAACGTTTTGCCCTGATTTCCACGCCAAATTGCGCGCTACGGGCGCTGGAAGGCCGCGTCGAAGGCGACGGATGAGGGCGCAAAGTCGGTGCGCTTGACAAATTGCACGGCGTCCGGCGCGCCCCACTCGCGATCCATGCCCGAATCTTCCCACTCGATGGAGAGCGGCCCAGTGTAGCCGATCCGGTTGAGGGCGCGGAACATCGCCTCGAAGTCCACGTCGCCATGCCCCGGCGAGACGAAATCCCAGCCCCGGCGGGCATCGCCAAAGTTCAGGTGCGAGCCGAGGATGCTCGTCCGGCCATCGAGCGTTCTCTTGGAGTCCTTGACGTGGACATGATAGATACGATCCGCGAAGTCCGCGATAAACGCCGCCGGGTCGAGGAACTGGTGCGCGAAGTGGCTGGGGTCGAAATTGATGCCGAACTCGGGGCGATTGCCGAGTGCATCGAGCGCCTGGCGCGTCGTCGCGAAATCGTAGGCAATTTCGGTCGGATGGACCTCCAACCCGAACTTGATCCCCTCCTGCCCGAATACATCCATGATCGGGTTCCACCGCTCCGCGAAATCGGTGTAGCCGCGCGCGATCACGGCGAAATCGTTGGGCGGGAAGGAATACAGGAGGTGCCAAATCGGTGAGCCGCTGAAGCCGGTGACGGTACCGATGCCGAATCGTGCGGCGGCGCGGGCGGTGTCCGCAACTTCACGTGCGGCACGCTGACGGACACCCGCCGGTTCGCCATCACCCCAGACATGCGGCGGCAGGATCGCCTGGTGCCGTCCGTCAATCGGATCGCAGACCGCCTGCCCAACGAGATGGCAGGCGATCGCGAAGCATTGGAGACCGTGGCGGTTGAGGATCTCCCACCGGGACGCGACATACGCCGGTTCCGCAAGGGCGCGTTGCACGTCGAAGTGGTCGCCCCAACAGGCGAGTTCGAGGCCGTCGAAGCCCCACGCTTTCGCCTTTGCCGCAAGCGTTTCCAGCGGCACATCTGCCCACTGGCCGGTGAAAAGTGTGACTGGCCGACTCATCGCCCTCGCTCCTTCCCGCGCATACTCGTCGTGTGCCGCTCTCGCCGCGCGTCATGCTCAACGCAGATTGAGCCGTTCAAGCACAGGCGGATTCCAGACGGCGCGTGGGCGATGACCGGTGAGCACGGCGGCGACCTCGTACGCGGTGCGGCGACGACGCTCGCCGTTCGCCCACTCGCTCAATGATGCGATATGTGGCGTGACGATCACATTCGGCATCGTCAGGAGGGGGTTCGCGGCGTCTACCGGCTCCACTTCGGTAACATCCAGCCCCGCGCCGAGAATCTGACCGCTCTGGAGCGCGGCGATCAGCGCTTCTTCATCCACCACCGGACCGCGACTGGTATTGACGAGAATCGCGTTCGGCTTCATCAGTGCGAACTCCGCCGCGCCGATCAGGTGGCGCGTTTCGGCTGTCAGCGGCGTGTGGAGCGAAATGAAATCCGCGTCCTGCAGCACCTGGGCGAGCGATGCCTGACGCACACCGTAGCGCGTGAACACATCGCCGGACAGATACGGGTCATTGGCGATGATTCGCAGGCCGAAACCCGCCGCGCGCTGGGCGACCGCACGACCGATATTGCCGAACCCGATCAGCCCGAGCGTTTCGCCCGTCACGCGGTGGATGCGGTCGCCGGGCCGCGTCGCGCCCGGTCGGCCCCAGTTCCCTTCCCGCACCCAGAGAGAGGAGGGGACAATCTGTCGCACGCAGCCGAGCAGCAAGGCCATCGTTTGGTTCGCGACCTCGTCTATGAAGACATCCGGGCAGTTGCATAGGACGATGCCGCGCTCCGTGGCGACGTCCACGCCGTCCACATTGTCCATGCCGATGGCGCTTCGCGCGATTACTTTGCAGCGCGTCAGCGACTCCATGAAGCGACGGCTGATTCCGCCGGTGTAGATCAAGCCGTCCGCCTGTTGCGCCGCCGCAATCGCTTCGTCCTCCGTTTTGGCCTGCGCCACGACGATCGTGCAACCCGCGCGCTCGAGGATTTCCCGCTCCCCGTACTCGCCGAAGTTTCCCCAGGGTGACATCACCACGACTGTTGGCTTCATCTCGTTCCTTCCCACCATTCCGGCATTCTCCGATGGACAGCCCGTCTAGAGTTGCCCCACATGCAACTCCTCCAACACATAGCGACGGTTGATCCGCAACTTTTCTTCAGGCGTTCCTTCGCCCTCATTTGGGCGGGGCGGGTCGAGGTCGAGCGTGACCCAGTACCGATGACCGCGTTCCTGGAGCAGTCGCCAGACGGCCGGTAGATCCACCCCGCCCGTACCGAGGTCTTTGTAGAGAATTTTCTCTTCGTGCGATGCCCGCGTCGGCGTCGGGCCGGTGTAGCCGCGATACTGCGGCTCGGTATCCTTCCAGTGCAGCGCGGCAATGCGGTCGTAGTGCTCCGTCAGAAACTCCATCGGGTCGCCGCCGCCGAGCAGAATATGCGCGGTATCGAGCGTGAGCGAGACGTACTCCGGGTCGGTCAATTCGAGCAGCCGGCGAATCTCCTCCGGTCGCTCGATTGGCCCCCAGATGTGCGGGTGCGGCGCGAGGCGGATACCGAACTCCGCCGTGCGCCGCCCCAGTTCGTTGAGCGTATCGGCGATGGCGTGGAGTTCTGCCTCGCTCGTCGCCTGCGGCGGGCGCTCGCCCATGTTGATCTTGAAATGCTGGCAGCCGAAAAGGGCGAGGAAGTCGCGCGCGAACGCGACATGGTCGTCAATCGTCCGCTGGCGCATCGCCGGGTCAATGAAGTTCGTCGCCTGCCCCGGCCCACCATTCGAGCAGGTCGCCATCGCGACGCCGTGCCGGTCGAGCAGATCTTTGAGCGCCTGCGGATGCTCCACATACGGCATCACCATCCCGCGATACGGCTCAATACCGGGAAAGCCGAGCGCAGCGATCAACGCGACATGCTCTGGTTTCAGGTTCCCGAAAATCGCTGACCCGACGGCGAAATGCATGCCGTCCGGTAGCGACGGCAACGGTGCCGGAGGATTTTTTGACATCAGCGCACTCCTTCGCGATAAGCGGGGGCGGGATCGGGCGTCGGCGAGGATGCATGGCGGGCGCGGTCCGACCGGCATATTTGGTTCGGAGCGAAGAATACCACGCAGGCGCGCCCTGCGGGGAACCTCACCCCCGGCCCCTCTCACTGCCCAGAGGGCACCCGCGATGGAGAGGGGCCGGGGTGAGGTTTTCCCTCAGTCCGTTTTCAGGAAGTCCTCAGTCCGCTCTTAAGGTTCGTGGCCCATACTGATCCCTGTAGTGGTGCACCGATAGCGCCAAGGGACATATAAGGAGTAGCGCGCAATGCAACTGAAACGCCTTCTCGGCTGGGTAACTATCCTCGCCCTCGTTCTCACGCTCACACTGACCCACACGGTCACCATCACCGTCGGCCACGGGCCGTCCGCCGCCGCCGCGCCCGCCGCATCGAGTGGCAGCGCGCTGGATTCGGAGCAGATCGCGGCACAGGTTGATCCCGCCGTCGTCACCGTCATCAACAATCAGCAGGCAAAGGCGACGCGGCGCACCGCACGCGGCCTCCTCCCCACCACGCCGGGTGGGAATGCATCCAGCCCGAGCACCAGCAACGCACCCGTGCCGACCGGCCTCGGTAGCGGCGTGATCTTCGATAACCAGGGCGACATCCTCACCAACAACCATGTGGTCGAGGGGGCTTCCTCGCTCAGCGTCCAACTGTCGGACGGCACGCAGGTTGACGCGACGCTCGTCGGGCGCGACCCGTCCCAGGACATCGCGGTCGTCAAGATTGACGCTGCCAAGTCGCCCGCCATTGCAACGCTCGGCGACTCCAATACCGTCCGGCTCGGTCAGGCCGTCGTCGCGATCGGTAGCCCCGAGACGCTGGCGAACACCGTCACGACGGGCGTCGTCTCCGGCATCGGTCGGCAGATTGACACCTATTCCGGCCTGATCCAGACCGACGCGGCGATCAATCCCGGCAACAGCGGTGGCCCGCTCGTCAACGCGCAGGGCCAGGTGATCGGCCTCAATACCCTCGGACTGGCCTCGCAGGGCGATCAGGGCTTGAACTTCGCCATCCCGATCAACACCGCGAAGCAAGCGGCGCAAACGCTGATGAGCAAGGGCAACGGCGCGGTTGTGAGCACCAAGGCGTACCTCGGCGTCAGCGTGGACGGCCTCAATACGACCAAGGGCGCGGCGGTCAGCAACGTCGAAACGGGTACCCCGGCGGACAAGGCAGGTCTGAAGGCGGGCGATGTGATCACCGCCGTCAACGGCACGACGCTCAACGGCGGCACGACCCTCGGCAGCATGCTGGTCACCCTCAAGCCCGGCGACACGGTGACACTGACCATTGATCGCAGCGGCCAGACGCAAATACTCACTGCGACGCTCGCGGAGTTCCCCGCCAGCAGCAAGAGCGGCACCACCCCGTAATCACACACTTCTTCCTTCCTCCTCCCTGGCCCGGTAGCAATACCGGGCTTTTCTTGTGATGCGAGGAAGCGCGCCACGCATCGGCCTACCGCCCCGGCGATTATTTCTCGGTGTACGTAGCGGTTGCGATCCGGGCAGGCTCCGTGTTTACTGCCTACGAGATGCAAAAGAAAGGTCGCAAGACCGTTAAGACAGGGGAAACAACGATGTGCTTTGATGCCGAGGCGCGACCACCGATTGCCCCGATAGCGGGTGCCGAAACCGTTTCCGAGGCGCTTACCCTCATTGCCAGCGACGGGGCGCAGTTCGCCGCCTTTCTCGCCAGCCCGCGCCAGCCGAATGGTGTTGGTATCGTCATTCTGCCGGATATCCGGGGGTTGCACACCTATTACGAAGAGCTGGCCGTGCACTTCGCAGAGCGTAGCGCGACTACCATCGCGATTGACTACTTCGGGCGTACTGCCGGTGTCGGCCACGGCGAGGCACGCAATGGGGAATTCGACTGGCAGACCCACGTCGCACAAACCAAAGCCGATCAGATCGCGCTCGACACCGCCGCCGCGCTCGATCACCTGAAGGGCGTCGGCGCGACGACCTTTTTCACGGTCGGCTTTTGTTTCGGCGGCAGCAATTCGTGGTTGCAGGCGGCGAACGGCTATGGCCTGGCAGGAGCAATTGGCTTCTATGGGCGGCCGGTCGGACCAACGCGCGACGGCTCCCCCGCGCCGATCGAGCGGGTGAACGAATACACCGCGCCACTACTCGGTGTATTCGGCGGCGCGGATCAGGGCATCCCGCAGAGCGCGGTAGATACCTTCGATGCGGCGCTGACGGCGGCGAACAAGCCGCATGCATTCACGACGTACGCGGGCGCGCCGCACAGCTTCTTCGACCGGCGATTCGCGGAGCATCAGGAAGCCTGCGCGGACGCTTGGCAGCGCATGTTGGCCTTTATCGAAGACAACCGCAAATGAACGACGCGCGTGGCCCCAATCCACCGGCAACGTGCGGCGTCATCGCGCTTGTCGCTGTTTTGGCACTGATCGTCTCAATGGTTCCGGCACGCACGGTGTACGCCCAGACCGTACCGGCAAGCGACCGGATCGTTGCGGTCTATCAGGCGCAGGCGGTCGGTGACCACGTTGTGACCGGCAACGCGCTCGTCGCGCTCACGGCGGCGCTCCGACAGCGGCTCGTCGCATATAACGTCAGCGATTTCCGCGTGCAAACACAGGGAAGCGATCAAATCGTCGCGGACATTCCGAACACGCCGAGCGCCCTGCGTCTCCTCGCGACGCTTGGGCACGTCGGGTTGTGCGAGTTCGTTGGCAGCGATCGCCAACTCGTGGAAAGAAGCCTCGTGACCACCGCGCTCGGCGGGCCGGAATCGGTCGGAACCGCAACGACCGACACGATCACACCTGTCTACCCAACGATCCTGCAAAGCACGGACTTCTCGGACGCGGTGATCGAGACGCTCCAGCCGTACAGCCCGAACCTCGCCATCCTCCTGACGCTGAGCGACGCGGCAACGCCGGGCTTTGGCGCGTACACCAACAGTCACATTGGGCAGTACATCAGCGTCATCGTGGACAAGCGAGTGCTCACGAGCGCGACCATCGTTGGTCGCATTGATGGGAAAGCGGTGATCGAAGGGCTGGGAACCGACGATCTCCGGGCGCTTGTCGCCTTTCTCCGCTCCGGGCCGCTGATCGTCCCGCTCGCGCTGATTGACACGCATTCACCCTGACACACGCCGCATTTGTACGCCCCCGCGCCGATCAGCCGTCCCCAAAGAAGGGCCAACCATGCTGGAGAACAAACGATGGATGATCTGACCGACCTCGATCCGCACATTTTCACCGCCGAGGCGATAGAATCGGAGACCGTCGCCTTCAACGATCGACTGGAAGCCCTACTCGCCACGCTTCCCCCGGCGTACACCCAGCCGATCACGGTTACCCGTGCGATGCGCGAGTCGGGTGAGAGCATCTGGGGGCCACTCTATCGCTCCGAGATGGCAACCGTGCGCGCCATACCCGGCCCGGCGGGGGAGATTCCTCTGCGCATCTTCGTCCCGGAAAACGCCGCAGGCGTCTATCTCCATATCCACGGTGGCGGGTGGGTGCAGGGGCGCGCGCACCAGCAGGACCAGGTGCTGGAGCGCATTGCCCGCGCCTGTACTGTCGCGGTCGTCAGCGTTGATTATCGCCTCGCTCCGGAACACCCTTATCCAGCCGGACCGGACGATTGCGAAGCGGCGGCCCGCTGGGTGATCGAAAATGCGGAGCGCGCGTTCGGGACGGGCCGGATCGTCATCGGTGGTATCTCGGCGGGCGCGCACCTCGTCGCGGTAACCGTAGTGCGCATGCGGGACCGTCACGGCTACACCGGTTTCTGCGGCGTGAATCTCGAAGCGGGCCTGTACGATCTCGCCTTCACCCCGAGCGTGCGCCGGTGGGGCGAGCGAAATCTCGGCCTCAACACCCCGGCGTGCGAATGGTTCACCGACTTGTTCGTCCCGCCGGAGCGTCGGAGCGACCCGGACGTTTCGCCGCTGCACGCCGATCTACGTGGGTTGCCGCCCGCCCTCTTCACGGTCGGCACGCTCGACCCGCTCATGGACGACTCGCTCTTCATGTACGCTCGCTGGATCGCGGCGGGCAATGCAGCGGCGCTCGCGATCTACCCGGGCGGCATCCACGGCTTCAACAACATGCCCTTCCCGCTCGGCATCCGGGCAAGCGCGCGGATTGATGCCTTTATCCGGCAGGCGCTGGCGAATACGCCGTAACACGATCGGTGGAGGCAGGCACCGGCACTGCGGTTCAAAGGTCGTGGCGCTTCAGGAAATCGTGGACGCGCGCGTTCCACGCGACCGGTTCCTCGCGTGCTGCGCCGTGATAAGCATCCGGCAGGATTGCGAACTCGCTCTCGGGAATCTGCTGATGCCACTCGTGCGCGAGCTCAATCGTCTTCTGCGGCTCGTGGCCGCCGACGATCACGAGCGTCGGGATCGTCAGCCGGTGCAGCTCCGGGTAGCGCGGGCGAATGTCCCAGTTGCCGAGTGAGCGCAGCATCTTGATCGCCGCTTCCGGCGTGCCCGCGCCCGCCGCATTGAGCGTTTGGGCATACACGCCCGCCGGTGTATCGCGGAACGCCGGATTGGCGGTCGGTGGCCCTGCCGCTTCCCACGGGTACGAACGCGGCTGCATCACGACCGGGCGCTCGCCCCGCTCGACCGCCGCCACCTGTTCCTCGATCCACGCCGCGCCGAGCGGCCAGAGATACGGGACGGTATGCCCGACGATCAGGGCGAGCGCACGCTCGGGATAATCAAGCCCAAATTGGCAGGCGATCACGCCGCCGAGCGACGCACCGCCGACAATCGCCCGCTCGATCTCCAGCGCATCGAGCAGGTTCTTGCAGTCGCGCGCGAAATCGGCAACCGTCCAGTCGCCCGGTGGATTGGCCGAGCGGCCCGTCCCGCGACGGTCGAAGGTGATAACGCGGTAAAACTGCGAGAAATAGGGCAGTTGGTAGGGCATCCACGGGAGGTGATGATGCGCCTGCAGGATGAGCGGCGTGCCCTCTCCAACCGACTCGTAAAACAGTTCGATCTCCCCGGCGGTGATTCTTGGCATCGTTCCTCCTGCATCAATACGGACGATACCACCGATCATACCTTCCCAACCGCCAACGATGCGAGAGTGATGTGTATAGTGCATGGTCTAACAATTGCATGTGCGTTCGTACGCGATGACGCCAATCGCGCGGCTGTATGCTGGTCGAGGATGTATAGAGCGAGGACGTAACTGCGAAGCACATCAGCATTTTCGCACGTTTCCATCTCTGGGAATGGACGATGCGATGACATGCGAGCGATGGAGTGGGTGTGACGACGATGATCTTACAGCCAGTCTACGAGGGGTCATGGGCGACCTATGCCTGGGGTGAGGCGGATTTCGCGACGATTATCGCGACTGAGGCCGCCGAGCGGGCCGTGACGCCGATCCTGCGGGCGGAAATCCGGCTGCGCGAGTGGGTTCGGCTGGCGCGGGCGGGCGAACTCACCGTGCCGATCCGCCCCCTTGTCGTCGCGCTCGCCGCCCTCGGTGAGCGGCAGGAGGCGATCATCGCCGAGGTCGTTTTGCGCGTCCGGCCCTATGTCCTCGCGTCCGCTGACCCGGAGGCCGCGCTGCACCGCGCGCTGACCGGTGCAGGCTTTGCCGTCTCCGCCGATGTGCACCGCTACCTCGCGGATGCGCTCGGCCCCCTGCTCGATGAACTCGCGCCACTCTTTCCGGAGTTGATCCCGTAGCCCGCGATCGTGGTCGCCTTCTCACCATTCCGATTTAAAGCCGGTTGCAGAATCCATCGGAAATGAACCGCCGAGATGCCAAGGACACCAAGAATCACAGACAAAGAGGAAGAAATTGTGATTGCTCTCTCCCTCTTTGTCCTTCTTGGCAATCTTGACGTCTCGGCGGTTCATTTCCGATGGATTCTGCAACTATCCTTCAGGTGCTGGCTGTCAGAGTTATGCAAGCCGCTATGCATTCCGCCATTCGGGGTGCCGCTTTTCGAGAAAGGCGCACATGCCTTCCTGCGCGTCAGCGAAGGTCGCGTTGAAGGACATCACTTCCATCGCGTAGTCATACGCCTGATGCTGCGGCATCTCCAACTGGCGGTAGAATGCCTGCTTGCCAATGCCGACAACCAGTTGGCTCGCCGCCGCGATCTTCGCGGCGAGGGCGTGCGTCGCGCTTTCCAGTTCGGCGGCGGGAACGACGGTGTTCACCAGCCCGGCAGCGAGCGCGTCATGCGCGGGGATGAGGTCGCCCGTGAGCAGCATCTCCATCGCCTTTTTCCGGCTCACCGCCCGACTGAGCGCGACCATCGGCGTCGAGCAGAAGAGGCCGATCTTCACGCCCGGCGTGGCGAAGCGCGCCTCTTCGGCGGCGACGGCGAGGTCGCACGTCGCGACCAGCTGGCACCCGGCGGCGGTGGCGATGCCATGTACCTCAGCGATCACCGGCTGCGGGATCGTCTGGATCGTCTCCATCAAATTGCAGCAAACGGCGAAGATGTGCCGGTACGTACCCGGATCCTGTCCGACCATTTCACCGAGGTCGTGCCCGGCGCAGAATGCCGGCCCGTTACCGCGCAGGATAACGACTGCCGCCGTGTTGTCCCGCCCAATTGCCTTGAAGCAATGGATCAACTCTTCCATGTGCGCGAGTGAAAGGGCATTGCGCCGTTCCGGGCGGTTCATCGTGATCGTCGCTACCGGCCCATCCGTCGCGACGAGGATGTGTTGATACGTCTCCGTTGCCGTCGCCGTCATGCCTGATTTCCTTTCCGTCCACGTGCTGATTCGCCCGAAGGGGTTCATCATAGGGCGCGACTCGCGGAGTAACAAGTCGAAAGTCACAAGTGACCAGAAGGAGAAGGCGTCGCCGCTCGTTCCTTGCTACTTTCGACTTTCGACTTCACCGAAACACCGTCACCAGTATCACACCCGCGACGACGCAAACCGCGCCGAGGACTATGCGGAGATTGACCTCCTCGTGGCCGCGCAGAAAGATGCGGACGAGAAAGACCGTGACGAGTGGATAGGTGGAACTGATCGGCGCGACGACGACAACCGGCAATAGCGAGAGCGCGAGAACATTCGAGCAGTACCCGAGGATCGCCGCCAGGCCGGAGAAGAGGATGAAGAGCAACGCGCGCCGTTCAGGTCGCCACCCCTTCCCCTGCGCGCGATACGCCCGCACCGCGAACGGCGCGAGGGCGAGCACGCCCGCCGTCAGGGCGACAACGATGGCGCGAAGGGGCGAACCGTAGTGTGCCAGACCGCGACGCGTGAGCACGGCATTTGTGCCATACGCGACGGCCGCGCCGAAGGCAATCAGATAGCCGATTCGCTCCGATGGTCGCGCAACGCTCAA
>JBBSFO010000016.1:0-19581 GCA_038238655.1 Thermomicrobiales bacterium
ATGTGCCCGTTCAGCCGCCGCCGCTCGTCCGCGCTGACGATCTTCGCCGTCAGAATAATGATCGGGATGTCCGATGTGCGCGGGTTCTCGCGCAGTTTGTCCACGACCATAAATCCGTTCACTTCCGGCATCATCAAGTCGAGGATGACGAGATCGGGATGCTCGTCGCCCGCAATGGCGATGCCGTGCGCGCCGCCATACGCTTTGTGTACCTGGTGACCGAACGAGGCGAGGTAGTCCGCAACGAGGTCCACCGCCTTCGGGTCGTCGTCCACAACGAGGACGCGAGCGGGATTGCCCCCCGTCGCCAGGACGTTGACCTTCGCGAGCGCAGCGAACAACTCATCGCGCCGGATCGGCTTGCCGAGCACTGCCGACGCTCCAAGACTGTAGCCATGCTTCAGATCATTCGCGAGGCTGAGCACAATCACCGGGATCTGTGCGAGTTCTGCGTCCGCCGAGGATTCCTGCAGGAATGTCCAGCCATCCATCACGGGCATCATCACATCGAGCGTGATGCCGTCCGGTTTCCACTCGCGCGCCAGTTGCAACCCTTCCTCGCCGTTCCGCGCCCGCCGGGTCTCGTAGCCCGCACTCTCCAGATACGCCGCGATCAACTCCGCCGTTGGGTCGTCATCCTCGATCACAAGGATACGGGGCATCGCGCGTGATGAGTACGCAGTACTGAGTACTGCGTACTGCGTTTCTGGCACATCGCACTCAGTACGCAGTACTCGTGACTCAGTACTTGTGATGGGCATGCGTACCGTGAAAGTGCTGCCCGCGCCGGGAACGCTATGGACGCCGATCGTGCCGCCATGCAACTCGACGAGCCGCTTGGTGAGGGCGAGGCCGAGGCCCGTCCCTTCGTGGCGGCGCGAAAGTGAACCGTCCACCTGGGTGAACTCGCGGAAGAGTTTTTGCTGGTCTTCCGCGCTGATGCCGGTGCCCGTATCGGCGACGGCGATCTCTATCGTCTCGCCATCGGCGCGCGCCGTGAGGCTGACCGAGCCGCCAGCTGGCGTGAACTTCACCGCGTTGGAAAGCAGATTGAAAATGATCTGCTTCAGTTTGCGCGTGTCGGCAGTGATTGCACCGGTATCGCCTGCATCCACACTGAGTCGGACGCCGTGCGTGTGCGCCTTCTCTTTGACGATCGTGATGCTCGACGCGAGAATCTGCGGCAGGTCGAGGTCTTCGAGGTCGAGTTCCATCCGGCCCGCTTCGATCTTCGACAGGTCGAGGATGTCGTTAATCAGCCCAAGCAAATGCTCGCCCGCCGTGCGGATATTGGTCAGATAGTCGTCCTGCTCCGTGTTGAGCGGCCCGTAGAACTGCTCCTGCAGCAGTTCGGAAAAGCCGATGATCGCGTTGAGGGGCGTGCGCAGTTCGTGGCTCATGTTCGCCAGAAACTCGCTCTTCATCTGATCGGCCCGTTCGAGGTCGTGATTCTTCGCCTCGATCTCCGCCTGCCGCGCCTGCAACTGTCCGGAGAGTGTCTGGAGGTTCGTGTACTGGTCGAGATTCTGCAGCGCGATGCCGATCTGCTGGCCGAGTTGCGTGAGGAAATTAAGGGTCGTCTCGTCCGGTGCGGCTCTGTGCGCGAGCGTCATCGCCCCCATGATGCGATCCTGATAATAGACCGGGACGATCACCGTCGCGCGGGCAGGCACGAAATCCAACCCGGTGTTGATGCTGAGAAAGGTCTGCGTGCTGATTGCGTTGTCTTCTGGCGACTGTCCACCGTCCCCTGCCTGCTGCGCACCGACGTCTTCGAGGACGACGATCCGGCGATCCAGCACCGCCTGACCGACGACGCCTTCGTGCAAGCCGAGGCGCGTTTGCAGGTTGCGCGCCGTGCCGTGTGTCGCCGCCGCAACAAATTCGCCGCTCCACTCGTCATAGCGATAGATCGCACCGACGAGGAAGCCGTGCCGCTCCGCGAGCAGGGCGAGCAGGTCCTTGAGAATCGTGTCGCGGTCGTAACTCGCGGTGAAGGAGCGGAGCACATCGCTGAAGGTATGCTCGATAGCGCTCGACCGCGCGAGCGTGCCCGCCTGCTCGCTCAGGATGGCATTCTGCCCGGCGAGATCGGCCTGCGAGGCTTCCAACGTGGCTGCCATGTCGTTGAACGAACGTGCCAGCACCTTCAACTCGCGCGCGCCTGTTTCTTCGACCCGCTCGCCGAGCGCGCCATTCGCCAACCGCCGCGCCCCGCGCGCTAGCCGAACGGTCGGCTGACTAATCGTATTCGCGAGCCAGAGACTGGTAAGTAAGGAGGCGGCGACCGCGCCCAGTAGCCCTGCCGCCGTCACCCACTTAAGAATCGCCAGCGTGCGGCCTGCGGCGTTCGTGCGCGCGATAAGGACGGCAGTCTCATCCGCGCGGTAGGTGTCAATCGTGGCGCGGATGTCGTCAATCGCGGTCTTGCCCCGCACTTGGAGGGGGATATTGACGGCGGTGTTCGAGTTGCCCCGGATGTTGGCGATCTCGGGATCCGCGACGCTGGTGAGCCAGAGATTGACCTGTATCTGGATCGTGCGCAGCATCTCGTCTTGCGCGCGGGCCGTTGCCGCGTTTTGTCCGTCCTTCGCGAGCAAGGTGCGCTCCGCGTTGATGTCCTGATTGATCCTGGCTCGCGCGCGGCTGAATGGATCGAGAAATTCCGTGTGCGCAGTGAGCAGATAGCCGCGCATGCCGGTTTCCAAATCCACGATATCGGATTGGATCACTTCGATCTGTGTCAGTTGCGCCTGCGCCTGCTTGCGCTGCTCGGTCGAGGCCGCGTTCCAGTTGATGCTGAGAAACACAACGACACCAACGAGCAGCACAAGGAGCCACGAGAGCGCCTGTCCCCGAATAATCTGTCGTCTCAGATTCATGTCTGCACCCCATTGATAAACTCATATCTATCTATCTACGTCACTATAACGTACATCGACGCAGTTTCATGACGATTCTGTCAGAAACGAGCAATGCGAGGGGTATGGCGAACAGTCATGTCACTGTGTCAAGTGCCGATAATCATTCCTGCGGTACACTTTGAGGAGAAGTGAGCCGGAGGCTGCGTCCCTCATTGCTTCAGGAGGCCCGATGCCCGCCCGCCTGACTGATTGGAGTCTCGCCCTCTGTGTCGGCGTTGCATTCGCGACCGGCCTCATGGGGAATAGCGCAGGCCGACCGGGCCTGTGGTGGGTTTTCGCGCTACATGGAATGGCGGGGCTGGCGCTCACATTCTTTTTGATCGGCAAACTGCGCCGCGTCTTCCCGCGCCTTGTTCACGCGCGTCAGTGGAACCGTTGGACGATCATCGGCCTCCTCACAACCCTCGGTGTGCTGGCGACACTTGGGAGCGGCGTTTGGTGGGTCGCGGGCGGGCGGTTTGACGCGGCGGGGTTCGGCCTCCTGAACTGGCATATCACGCTCGGTTTGCTGCTCGTTGCACTCACCTCGGCGCACATGATCGCCCGTGCCAAGCCGCTACGCATTCGGGACCTATCAGGTCGTCGCCAGGCACTCCGCTGGCTCGGCCTCGCGGCGGGCGGGGCGGCGCTCTGGCCCGCGCAGCAACGCCTCGCCAGCGTTGATCGCCGGTTCACCGGCTCCCGCATGGTCGGCAACGACGCAGGCAACGCCTTCCCGGCGACGAGTTGGGTCGCGGATCGGCCACGTCCCCTCCCGCCCACCGAATGGACGCTCGAAATCGGCGGGCACGTCACCCAGCCATTCGTCGCGACGTACGGTGATGTGGCGCGTACCGAGACGATGGAAGTGACGCTCGACTGCACCGGCGGTTTCGCCAGCACCCAACACTGGCGGGGTATCCGCGTCGGCACATTGCTGGATCGTGCCGGGGTGCGGGAGGGCGCGGGATGGGTACGCTTCCGCTCCGTCACGGGGTATCGCTGGAGCCTGCCGCTCGACGAGGCGCGCGACGCCCTACTCGCGACGCACGTCGGGAGCGAACCGCTGAGCCACGACCACGGCGCGCCCCTGCGCCTCGTCGCACCGGGGCGACGCGGCTTCCAGTGGGTTAAGTGGATCGTCGCGGTGGACATCCTCACTGCACCGGACCTCGGCCAGGCCATCGCCATCCACACGAGCAGTTTCACCCCGTCAGGGCGGGGGGATGGCCCACCCCCTAACCCCCTCCCGACACGGGAGGGGGAACCCGATGCGGATAGCGGGCCGCGTATCGGTGATCACTGATAGGCAATAAACGCCGAACCATCGCGGCGAGTCACCCTTCCCTCGGAGGGAAGGAGCAAGGGGTTAGGATGATCCGCGTCATCACCGAAGCAGATGTTGATGCCTTTCGCGCCCTCCGTTTGCGGGCGCTCGGGGAGGAACCGGAAGCGTTCGGCGCGTCCACCGAGGATTTCGCGACGACACCGCTATCGGACGTCGCCGAACATCTCCAAGCGGCGGACGACGCGTTCGTCCTCGGTGCGTTCGTGCCCGATCTTGTCGGTATGGTCGGTTTCGTGCGGGAACACGGGCAAAAGCGGATGCACAAGGGATTCATCTGGGGCATGTACGTCGCGCCGGAAGCGCGCGGGCAGGGTGTGGGCCGTGCGCTGATGATGGAAGCCCTCGCCCGCGCCGTCCGCATGCCCGGCCTCGAACAGATTCATTTGGGTGTCGTCGCCACGAATGCGGCTGCGGGTAGTCTGTACCGCTCGCTCGGTTTCACGGTCTACGGTGCCGAACGCCACGCCCTCAAACTCGGCGACCGCTACGTAGACGAGGAGTTGATGGTGCGGTGGAGAAGCAATGAGCAATGAGCAATGAGGAGGCGCGTCACCACTCGTTGCTCATTGCTCATTGCTTCTCTAGCTGGCGCTCGCGCGGGACGAAGTAGTACAGGAACAGCGCGAGGATGATCGCAGTCGTGGCGGCGAAGACGGAGAAGGCGGCGCGATAGCCGAAATGGACGATCAATAGGCCGCCGACCGGGCTGAGAAGCGCGATACCGAGGCTGAGAACCGCTTCTCGCCACGCGAAGACATGGGCGCGCATCCGGGGCGGGAAAAGCCGACTGGCAAAGTTCGATTCGAGCGCGTACGAGGCATCGAAGCAGCCGCGACGGCAAATATGCGCCGCCACCGCCAGCCAGGCCGGTGAGACAAAAACGAGCGCGAGAAAGAGCAGGCCGGGGAAGGCGCGCAGGATGCCCGCTCCCCGCGCCACGCCGACGCGCGCCCCGAATGCGGGCATCGCGAGGCCGAAGAGCGCGCCGCAGATACCGCCGCACCCATAGACGACACCAATCGCGCCCGTGCTGAAGCCATGCCGCGACAGGTAGACATTGTAGAACGGGATGACCATTGCCACGCCGCTCGCGAGGATAAAGGCGAAGGCGAAATAGACGCCGACATCGCGCCGCGTTTGCTGAATCGGCGTTCGCCGCAGTCGCTCGTGGGGGGCGACCACGAGCGGTTCGATCGGAAGCGCGACGACCGGTTCGACGGGCGGCGGGCCGACGCCGATCAGCGGCAGGACACTGACAAGCATGATGCCCGCCGCGATCAGCAGCGTCACGCGGATCGCCCCGGTTCCGCTCTCGTGCCCGCCGCTCAGGCGGGTCAGGAGGCTCGGCAGCCAGCCGCCGCTGATGCTGCCGAGGGTGGTGGAAAGGCTGCTCGCCATCGTGTACATCGCGATTGCGCCGAGCCGCTTCGTCGGCGTCGTGTACTCCGCAATGTAAGCCATGCCGATCGCAAACACCCAGCCACCGCCGATATTGCCAATCGAGTAGGCGAGGATGATCAGTTCCGGTGCCGTGACGATCCCGCGCAGGGCATAGCCGACGCCGAAAATCAGCGCGCCGCCGATCAAAACGCGCCGCGACCCCCACTGGTGGGCGAGCGTGCCCGCCGTTGCTGCCGATACCGCCCAAACGAGTTGGGTGATCGCGTTCGTCAGACCGATAAAGTCCTCGCGGTAGCCGAGGCGCGTCAGATACAGATTGATCAGCAGGTCCGACGCACCGAACGCGGTAAGGAGGACAAAGATCATCACGGTGTAGCGCCGGATCGCGGGAGATTGCTCGCCGGGCATTGGCATGTGCAGGCGATGCAGCATCGCGAGACTTCCCTTCCCGGCGCGAAAAAAGGCGGCCCCACCGGCTGCCCGCTCGCCCATGCTATCACGGACAACGTGCAGACGGTAGGCATGCTACGTCGGTCTCCCGGTGTTTCGGGGCCGGATACGGACGGTGGCACGGTGGGTGCTTTGATCGTTGTGGGATTGACCGATTGGAAGGAGAAAATGCATGTCGGTGACTGATGGAATGATCGAGGAGGAACTGCGCAAAATCCTCGAAAATGGCGAAGACGCGGCGAGCGGATGGAGCGATGACGAGGTCATTGTGGAAGCCAGCCGCCGCGCGTACGGGCGTGCCGGGCTGATGATCACGCACGCACCTGACACGGCGATGATGGACCACTGGGAAGCGATGATTGCCGAGATTCGTTCCGAGGCGGGCGAGCAAGAAACGGTGCGCGCGCAACTGATCCCCTAGCCGCTGTCGCGACACGACTGACACGTCGCGCAACGATCACGGATCGGGTACGGGGTCAATTGCCATAATGGTGACGGGATGCCCCTCGAAGTACTCCGTCGCGATCACCTGCCAACCGAGTTTCGCGTACAAGCCCTGGGCGTCCGGCGTATAGAGGTACAGCCGCGCGACGCCCATCGCCGCCGCGTGCGTCACGACACGACGGACAAGCGCGCTCGCCACCCCGCGCCCGCGCGCGGCGGGCGCGACGTAGACGCTGGCGAGCCAGGGCGAAAGCTCGCGATGCGTACCCATATCATCCGCGACGAGCGACGCGGCGCCGAGCGCTTCGCCGTCATCGAGGGCGAGGTACGTTGTGGGAATACGGTCGGGATCGGTTTGATCGCGTAGGCTGGCGATCCGCGCGGCGAGCGAGTCGGCCGGATCGAGGTGGCCCCATTCGTCCCACTGCCAGCGCGCGACCGTTTCGGCGCACTCCGGGTGATCCGCGATGTTTGCGATGCGCACGCGCCCACTCCCCTTTGTTACACCATGAAACGATGCGCACTGCGTGACACGCGTAGCGTTGCAGGTGAGATGTCATACATCAAGGGATCTCCCTACACTTGTCTGGGGACGAGGCGCAGGCCGACATCCAGCCAGCCAACGCTGCCGTCCGGTTTGCGAACAAACGTGATCGGCACCGACGTTGCGGGAGTATCGCCGATCAGGGCGAGATCGTCTTTGACGAATGCCAACCGCGCGTTCGCCGGAATATCTTCCTGTTTGATGTCCGGCATGACCTGATCGTGCGTGTCGCCTTTCTCCGATTGCAGTATGAGCACGCCATTCTCCATGCGCACGATAATCGTGCCGGTTGGCAGGACGTACCGCCCCACGTACTCGGCCAGTTTCTCCAGCGGCAGCGTGATCGTGGGCGGTGCGACGGTGGTGGGCGGCGCGGCAACCGTTGCCCCCGGCGTGTTCGCGGCCGGACCGACGCCGAGATACTGCCCGAGCGCCACGGTCAGCGCGTACGAGGCAACGACGGCCCCTTTCGTCGCGTTTGTCAGCAGGACGAAGGCGAAACCCTTGTCCGGCACGGCAACGAATTCCGTGTGCTGCCCGACGGTGTCGCCGGGGTGGGCGATCAAGCGAAGGCCTGGCAACTGCTGCACAAACCATGGCAGGCCAATCTTTGTCGTCGGCTGGCCGGGAATGATTACCGCTTGTGCGTTTTGCATCCGTTGGAGCGTGTCGGCTTGCAGTGCGCGCCCCCCGCCAACCGTCCCATCGCCGAGATGGAAGCGCGCATACCGTACCTGCTCCTTGATCGTCGAGAAGATGCCGCCCGCCGGGTCAATATTCCGGGGGAGAAAGAGAGGATGCGCGACCTGCAACCCGTTCTTCCCTTCACCATGCCCCACGGCATGCGCGCGCGCCATCACTTCTTCCGGGGAGAAATACGCTGCCGCGAGGCCGAGCGGTTGCAAGACAAGATTGGCGAGCGCGGCGCGGTACGGCATGCCGGTCATCACCTCGATCACGCGCCCGAGCAGGACAAAGCCAGAGTTGTTATAACTGAACAACGCGCCGAGCGGTTCGATCTGCGGAAAGGTAGGCAATTTTTCGGTCACGAACCGCGCGGTGGCGTCATCGCCGTTGCCCGTGTCCGTAAAGGAGTCACCCCACCAACCGCCGGTGTGCGTGAGAAGATGCTTGATCGTCACCTTCGACGCGACCACTTCGTCCGCGAGTCGAAGATCGGGGAGATAGGTGTGGACGGGCACATCGAGATCAATCTTGCCCTGCTCCATCAGCCGCATGATCGCGGTGCCGGTGTAGGTCTTCGTTAACGAGCCGATTTGAAATAGGGTATCGAGCGTCACCGGCGTCCTGGTCTCCATACTCGCAACGCCGAAACCAGCATACTCCTCTTTCCCGTCTGCGAAGATACCAAGCGATGCGCCCGGCACCCCTTGCTCGCCCAACAGCGCCATCACCCGCTCGGCGACTGCACGGAAGCGAGGTGAGGCGTCCGACGCGAGGGTGTTCGGCATCCCCGCGCCACGCGCGACGGACGGCGTACCCGCGATGCCGGACGCCGATACGGTCGCGGTCGTCACCGTTGTCACTGTCGGCGGCGCGACCGTTGGCTGAGAGGTGGAAAGCGTCACGGTTGGCGTCGCTGTACCGCTGCTGCACGCAGCGAGCGCGGTTGAGGCAGCGGCAGCGGTAACGAGTGTCAAAAAGTGTCGTCGTGACAGGGTTTCGGTATCAGAGCGCATGATCTCTTCTCCTTCTCCCTTTCGGGTGCGAAACTCGTGTTTCCACCCACCATGATCGCAAATGAGTGTCGCGCGATCATCACAGATTCGTGGCAGAATTGTGTCGTGAAGCGTGCAAAGATGGTGCCAAGCGCAGATCCACCAAGATTCAGTCCTGAGTGCGATCTCAGATAGGGACCGTGTCCGCCTGCCCCGCTGCGCCCGCCATAATTTCATCTATTTCCCGCATGTCGTCCAGCGAGAAGCGGAGGTTGAGAGCACCGACGGGCAACCCCCTTCACGAGGTGCGTAACGTTCATCTGCTGGCGCAGTTCCACATCCGGTTCGGATGCGTCGGCAGAATCTCCACGAACATCACCATGCGTTTTTCCATTACGGAGCAATGAGGGCGGATGGTGTCCGGAGGGCATTGATCCGTTGCAGGGAACGCTGTGTGCGTCAAGCCATGCGCCTCCGGCGATTACCGGAGGCGCATGGCTCAATGCGAGGGGAAGAAAGCGGTTGGCCCAAAGCGTGGGAGATTATCGTGCGAGGATCGTGGCGTCCCAGAGGCTGATCGCGAAGATGTCGTGAACGGTCGCCAAGGTTTTCCCGTCCGGGCTGTAGACTGCGACGGTGAACAGGCCCGGCATGCCGGTAATCGCGCCGCGCTCTTTACCTGTCGCCGCGTCCCATAGCTTGATCGAGTGGTCGGCGCTCCCAGTGGCAATCGTTTTCCCATCCGGGCTGAAGGCGGCGGAGTAGACCTTGTCCGTATGCCCGGCGAGATTCTGCGCCGGCGCGCCCGTAGCGACATCCCACACTCGCGCCGTCGTGTCGCCGCTCCCGGTGACGACGGCTTTGCCATCCGGACTGAAGCCGACCGATCCGACAAACCCGGTATGACCCGCCAGTGTCCGCACTTCTTTTCCCGTCGCGACATCCCAGAGCTTCGCCGTCTTGTCTTCGCTGCCGCTGACGATCGTCTTGCCATCCGGGCTGAACGCGAGCGCGTTGACCGACCCGGTATGTCCGGCGAAACTCTTCAGTTCATTGCCCGTCGCAACGTCCCACAATTTGATAGTGGTGTCGCTGCTGCCGCTCGCGATGGTCTTGCCATCGGGACTGAACACAACGGCGTTAATCCTATCGGTATATCCTCTCATGACGCGCAGTTCGGCCCCTGACGGGATGCTCCAGAGGCGCACTACCTTTTCATTGCCCCCGCTCCCGGTGGCGACCATCGTGCCGTCCGGGCTGAAAGCGACCGCGAAGAGCATCGTGAAAGGTCCCTTCAGCGTCTGGCCTTTCGCCTCGGTCGCGATATCCCACACCTGCACGTTGCCCCCCGACAGCGCGGCGGCGAGCGTCTTGCTGTCCGGGCTGAAGGCGACCGCCTCGGCCAGGTCGCGATGTGGGTCCGGATCGGGATCGCGGAAGACCTTGATCGGCTTCGAGGCAAGCGTGGCACTCGTCGTCGGTGCTGCCGTGACACTGGCGGCAGGGAAAGAGGTTAGTGCGGGTGCGGGTGATGCGGGCGGAGCCGTGGCGGCGGGAGCGGCGATGGTCGGTTGTGTGAGCGCCGTCGCAGGTGCAACGGTCGCTGTCGGTACCGATGTTGGCGGCGTCGCCGTCGCGGGTGGAGCGCTCGTGACCGTTGGAGGTCCCGATGGAGCGGCAGTGCCGCCACAGGCGGCGAGGACGGCGACGCAGCACAGGATGATCAGGCCGCGCGGTCTATTCGTCATTCTCTGCATGGCATTCCCTCTCTCCGCTTCCCGCTGCACGACACGGCCGTCTGCACGGCGTTACGATACGTTGCTCGTATGACGAGCGTACGCTACTCCGCGATGACTGGCAGCGAGAGAATTACTCGTTTACGCGAATGGCGGCACACCGGCGATACCGGTGAGGAAAGGAGAATTACTCTGTTGGGGAAATGTTGTCAGGCAAGGCCGTGACGGAAGGCGAAGGCGGCGGCGGCGGTGCGGTTCGGCGCGTCCGTCTTGTTGAGGATATGCAGCACATAGTTGCTGACCGTCCGCGTGCTGAGCGCGAGCGTTTCGGCGATCTCCCGGTCGGTCTGCCCGCAAGCGATCAAGCGCAACACCTCGACTTCCCGCGCGGTGAGGCCACCGGGAGAGGCGCCGACACCGAATCGCCGGGCGGCCGAGACCGGCGAGGCCGTTGCGAATGTGGCTGTGAGGGCATCGGCCCGCGCCAGCAGCGGCTTCGCGCCGAGAGGCGTGCCGATCGCGCGGCCTTCATCGAGTACTGTCAACGCCTCCGCCCGATTGCCGGTCGTCGTGTACACTTCCGCGAGCGCAGTAAGGGTAAGCGCGCGCTCGAAGGGTGCGGCACATGTCTCCGCGAGACGAAGCGCGGTGTCGAGATGCGCCAGGGCATCCTGTCCCCCTCCGACGACGGCATCCAGTTCGCCGAGGAACCGGTGCGCCGCGATCAGTGCGAGCGGTTGGCGCGGCTCTGTGGCATGCGCGAGCGCCTGCATCGCCCGCTCGCGCGCCCGGCTCACGTCCCCTGCCGCCCGCTCATACCACCCCCAGAGTAGCGCACCCTCCGAGCGACCGAGCACCGCATCATCCCAGTCGAGCCAGCGATCGTGCGCTTCGAGCCATTGGCATGCCACCGGCAGATCGTCCATCTCAATCGCCAGGGTCGCGGCCAGACGCAGCAGGGGCAGAGCAGCAAGGAAAAACGTGCCGCCCGGCTCCGTCTCCGGACCGGAGGGGAAGACCTCGCGGATCAGCCGCCATGCAGTCTCCGTATCCCCTTGATGGTTTGCGACGACACTGAATGGGACACGGACGAGCCGCTGGTGGAAGCCGACGCCATCGACTGCGTGCGCGGTCACCGCCACGGCGCGCGCCTCATCCCATGCCCCTTCGATAACCATGAGCGACAGCCGGGCCAGTTGGGGCGGAGCCAAATCGGTATGGAGGACACCGTTCGATCGCTCCCATACTTGCTCCGCTTCGACGGCAAGCGTCTGCCGCGCCAGTCGGTCGTCGGCTCGGTACGGCAGCATTGCCCAATTCAGTTCGTCGGCCAGGCTCGAGGCGTGCCCCGCATGCAGGTTGAGCGCGCCCAGCGCGGCAGACGCCATGCGGAACGCCGCACGCGCCTGATCGGGCAATCCGAGCGTCGCATAGGCGATCCCGAGCGCGCGATAGACCGGCGGATATGGCTCGGTGGGTGTGCATCTGCCGCGCTCCGGTGCCGCAGTGAAACGTGCCACTGCCCGCTCTCCCACCATCCGCGCTTCCGTGCATCGCCCAACGAAGGCGAGAAAGAGGGCATAGCGTACCCAACGACTGTGCGTATCGAGCGGCTCGCCGACCAGATCGAGCGCGTCGAGCCGCGCGCGATCCGCAGCGGGCAGGCGGTCGAGCGCAGCACTGCCCGCTTCCACCTGGGGTAATCCCCGGGAGAAATCGTGGAAATAGCAGCGGAGGGCACCGCAGATAGAGGTGGCGCAGGCGGCAAGCAGATTGTCGCCCGACGCAATGCCGAGACGGATCGCTGCTTCGAGCGGCGCGATGCCTGCCTGCGGATGGGCAAAACGGAGCAGCGATCCCACCCGCACGAGCAACCACCCGCGCGCCTCCGCCGTCAGTACGTCGCCTTCGTCCAGCGCAAGGGCCGCCTCAAGACGTTGCGCGGCGGTGATCCACGCGCCCGCGCGCTCCGCCCGTTCACTCGCCGCGAGCAACCATGTGACCGCCCGCGCATCCCCAGCCTGCCGGAAGTGGTGGGCAATTGCGTCGGGATTAGGGGCGGGCTCGGTGATGAGCGCCTCCGCGATGCGGCGGTGGTAGACGCGCCGCCGTGAGGGCAGCAGCGAGGGCAGAAGCCCGTCGTAGAGTGCTTGCCGGGTCAATGCATGTACAAATGCGATCCACGCACCGTCGCCGTGCTCCACGAGGATATGCGCCTCCACCGCACGCTGGATACTATCGAGCAACGCACCTTCCGAAACCCGTGCAACGGTCGCCCAGAGGGAGAGCGGCACGTCCTGCCCGATAACGGCGGCGATGGCGAGCGTCTGCTGCGTCTCCTCGCTCAACCGCATCAGTCGCGTGCCGATCACCTGTTTGAGGAGCATGGGCAACGGCGCGTGCGTCATGTCGCCCAGATGCCATCCATCGTGATGGCGGTGCAGGATCGCTGCCTCTTCGAGCGCGCGCAGCAACTCGCCGATGAAGAACGGGTTGCCCTCCGCGCGGTCGCACAGGTAGGCCACGAGTCGCCCCGTGTCATGCCCCGGCAAGGCATAACGCGACAGGAGAAGCGACCGCACTGCGGCGTCGCTCAGGCAGCGGAGATCGAGGCGATCGGCATGCGCCTCGCGCACCAGCGTAGGGAGGAGTGCGTACAGTGGGTGGTTGCCGGTCACATCCTCAGTGCGATAGGTGGCGACAATGAACAGCGGGAGGAGCGAGAGGCTGCGGGCAATGACGCGGAGCAGATCGAGACTCGCGGGATCGGCCCAATGCAGATCGTCGAGGAAGAGCAGAACGGGGCGACGCGCCGCTACCGCGACGAAGAAGTCGTACACAGACGCGAAAAGCGCCGCCTGGCTGGTAATCTTCCCGATTGATCCCCGGCTCGCAAACGCGCCCGGTAGCGGCGGCAGGTCGGCATCGCAGGGATACCGCCCGAAGAGTTCAACCCACGGGTCGTAGGGCGATGTCTCGGCGAGATCATAACACCGTCCGATAAGCACGAGCGCGCCGCGCTCCCTCGCTTCGCCGCACAATGCTTCCACCAATGCGGTCTTGCCGATACCTGCCTCGCCGCCAATCAGCACGGGGCACCCCCGCCCTGCGAGCGCGTCGGTCAGGTGCTCGCGCAGCCATGCCCGCTCCCGGTCGCGCCCGACGAGGAGCGGCGAGGGATTGCGGGGGAGCGCGGCAGGCATGGATCACCGCCAATGTATCTCAATGCGAGATGGGCCAACAGACGCGCAGTCTACCACGACCGCCGGGGATCGTCAGACGGGAATCGCGTCCACCTGGCCCGCCGCGCCTGCCATGATCTCGTCAATCACTTGCAGGTCTTCCGGCGAGAATTGCACATCGAGCGCGCCGACATTGTGCTCGATCTCCTCCGATGTGCGGATGCCCGCCAGCGCGACGCTGACCGCCGGTTGCTGCAAGACCCAGGCGATGGCGAGTTTCGGCAGCGTCGTGCCGAGCCGTGTAGCGACCGCCTTCAACCGGTCCGCCACCGCGACATTTGTCGGGAAATTCTCCGGCGTGAAAAGGCGCTGGCCGAACGCGGAGCCACGCGCCCGCCAGTCCCATTCAACAAAAGTTGTCTCGGTCGTGAATGCGCCGGTGAGCAGGCCGTGCGCCATGGGGCCGTACGCCATCACGCCGATGCCGAGTTCGTGGGCGGTCGGGAACATCTCGCGTTCCCAGCGGCGGTCGAAGAGGTTATAGCCGACCTGATTGGCGCAGATATTCGCCGCCCGCTTCGCTTCCCGTAGTTGCGCTGCGCTGTAATTCGAGACGCCGATGTAGCGCGTTTTTCCCGCCTGCACGAGGTCATTGAGCGTTTCCATCGTCGCTTCGATCGGCGTGTTCACATCGGGCCAGTGGATCAAATACAGGTCCACATACTCGGTGCCGAGCCGCCGGAGGCTGTCGTCAATTCCTTTGGTGATCGCGTCGCGGCTGCTATCTCGCGATTGCGGCCCGCCGACGACTTCCCAACTCAGCCCGCCCTTGGTGACGAGGACGATCTCCTTTCGCCGCGACCCGAGCGCTTTGCCGAGCACTTCCTCTGAGTGACCATGCCCGTAGATGGCGGCGGTATCAAAGAGCGTCACGCCGAGATCAATCGCCCGGTGGACGGCGCGCGTCTCCTCCTGATCGTCTACATCGCCGTACTGGTTGCCGCCCATCTCCCAGCAGCCGAAGCCGATCGCGGAAATCTTCAGGTCGGACGCACCCATCGTTCGATATTGCATCTCAGCCTCCCTGCACGTGACACGCACCATCCTCTGTGATGACCCCGCGAGTGTACGACGTCCGCGATGCGACGAAAAGGGATTCGAGCACAGAGCACCCAGAGAACGCAGAGGGGAACAAGAAGGACACGAAGAATCCGTTTCCACTTTTTCATCTCTCTCTGTGCTCTCTGTGTCCTCTGCGTCCTCTGTGCTCCGTTCCCTATCATCCGGGGTTACAATCGTGATGGACGGAGGCTGGACGATGCAAGACGCTATGACGAGTGAAATTGATGCGCGGCTCTGGGCGCTGGCGCATGCATCGCCGGTCGGGGAGCGGCCGGATTTGGGGCGGATGCGGCGATTGCTCGCGCATCTCGGCGATCCGCAGATCGGGCTACCCGTCCTGCATGTTGGCGGGACGGCGGGGAAAGGCTCGACCGCCACGATTGCCGCCGCCCTGCTCGCCGCCGCCGGATACCGTACCGGCCTGCACACCAAGCCGCATCTGCGCCGCGTTAATGAGCGGATCGTCGTCAATGGCGCGCCGATCGGCGACGCCGACCTGCGCGCGCTGATCGAAGAAGCGGCACCCGCTGCCCGCGCCGTGCAGCCGACGTGGTACGAGTTCACCGTCGCGCTCGCGTTGCTCCACTTTCGGCGCATCGCCGTAGGTATCGCCGTGATTGAGGTCGGTCTCGGCGGCACGTACGATGGCACGAATGTCGTGCAGCCGCTCGCCGCGGTGCTGACGAATGTCGGATTGGACCACACCGAAATCCTCGGCGACACCGTGGAGGAGATTGCACGAGACAAAGTGGCGATCATCAAATCGGGCTGCATCGCGATAACCGGTGTGACACAGCCAAGCGTACGAGCAATCGTCGCCGAGCGTGCTGCGGCAGTTGGTGCGCCGCTCTGGCGACTCGGGGACGAGATCGCGGTGGATATGCGCGTGTCATATCAGGACAATTCCGGCGGGGAAGGTGAAACCTTCCATCTGCGTGTGAACGACCGGGAGCGCGACCATCTTCATCTCACCCTGCTTGGAGCGCATCAAGTGACAAACGCTGCTCTCGCCATCGCAGCAACGGACGCGCTTTCTCCCCACGGCCTCACGATTCCCGATGATGTCCTGCGAGAGACACTCCCGGCAATTCGCATTCCCGGGCGGCTCGAAGTGATACAGCGGAAACCGGCGCTGATCCTCGATGGGGCGCATAACCCCGACAAGATTGATGCACTCCTCGACGCACTACCCAAATCCTTCCGGTACACGCGATTGATCGTCGTCGCGGCGTTCACACGGCGGCACGATGTGGCGGCGATGCTCGCGCGGCTCGCCCCGGTGGTGGATCATCTCGTGCTCACGTCTTTCGAGATGCACGGTGACTTCGGGCCGGGGCAGGCGATCCCCCCGGAGGAACTGGCGACACGCTTTGCGACGCTCCAACGGCGCGGTACGCATGTAATTGTCCCGGACCCCATCGCAGCAGTCGAAGCCGCGCGGGCATGGGCGAACGCGAACGATCTGATTTGCGTCACCGGCTCGCTCTACCTCGTCGGCGCGGTTCGAGATACGTTGCTCGATCATAAGTAGTGCAGGCTGGAAAGCCTGCGTTATCGGGATAGAACAGATGACGACCCTGCCACCAACCCGTTGCGGCGACACGCTCCTTCGCTGGGGTACGAAGACGTATGTGATGGGCATTCTGAACGTCACACCCGATTCTTTTTCCGGCGATGGCGTGACAGACGTTGCGGCAGCAATCGCGCGAGCGGAGCAGTTCGTGCGGAATGGTGCGGACATCATTGATGTCGGCGGCGAGTCCACACGGCCCGGCGCGGCGTTCGTGCCGGAGGAACAAGAACGCGCGCGTGTCGTGCCGGTGATTCAGGCACTCGCATCGCGCGTCGCCATGCCGATCTCGGTCGATACGTCGCGGGCGTCCGTGGCGGCGGCGGCACTCGCGGCGGGCGCGACGATGGTCAACGATGTTTGGGCACTTCATCGTGATCCGGCGCTTGCGGATGTTGTGGCGCGCTCCGGCGCGGCGCTCGTTTTGATGCACAACCGTGCCGCGACCGCGACGGTGGACGCGCTCGGCGGTCATTACGACGACGTACAGTACACAGACGTCGTCGCAAACGTGATCGCGTGGCTCCAGGAAAGTCGAGAGGTGGCAATCGCGTCAGGTATTGCACGCGCACAACTAATTGCCGATCCCGGCATCGGCTTCGGCAAAACGGTGACGCAGAATTTGACATTGATGCGTCGCCTGTCGGAACTGCACGCGCTCGGCATCCCAATCCTCGCGGGCACCTCGCGCAAATCGTTCATCGGCCTCACCCTCAATCTTCCCGTCGAAGACCGTCTGGAAGGGACCGCCGCGACGGTCGCGATCGCCATCGCCGGAGGCGCGGATGTCATCCGCGTTCACGATGTCCGCGCTATGGCCCGCGTCGCGCGGATGACGGACGCGATCGTCCGAGTCGCGAGTCGCGAGTAAGGAGCTGGGTGTCGGCCCAAACAATGAAGGAAGGTAGGCGTGTACGCCTACCTTCCTTCTTGTTGTTCGTTACGTTGTGTTAGCTGTTGAGCCGTAGGTTCTCATCGCTGTGGATCTGGCCGCGCGACTCGCCGCCCGGGCTTTTCGCCGTGTGGACGTTGGTATAGGCATTCCCGCTCTTGATCGCGGCGAACAGGTCATCCATCGTCTTACCCTTCAAGGGGCCATCGAGGTCCTTCGCGGTGATCGTGCCGGAGGAAAGGACACCACCGACTGCACCGGCATCCTTGCCACTGTAGAGCGGGACGACCACCGGGCCATTGGTGCCGAAGCCGCCGACGTGGATGTGTGCCGCGACTGGATTGTTAATCGCGTTGATCCAGAGCGTATACGTCATGCTCTGCCCATCGTCATTGATGTGATACGTCGCCCATCCGTACGTTCCCGCATCACTGAACGGTACCTCTTCGCCCGGCGAGATGATCGAGATGTAATCATGATTCGCGTCCGTCATACCCGCCGAAACCGGCGCACCGACAGCAAAAAGCCCCAAGAGTGCCACCAACACTGCGAACCCCACAAAGCGACGCGACAACCCCTGCATGTCTCCCCCTTTACACAATCAATCACCGACGGCGCTATGTTAACACAAAGAATAGTAGATTGCATCACTACGCCAGCAAGTCAGTTTACGAGGTTAGGGCTTTTCTCGGCGAACCACGTACGGCTCATTCACATCGCGATGACCTGCTCTATACATAGATGCGCACGAGAGACGAATCATTCCAACGGACTACTGGCAAAGCGACGGATGCGCGACGAACGCACTTTTGCTATGGCACCCCCATGACCGTGCCCAAGCGCGACAAGTACCTCATCGCGCACTCCCTCCTCGTACCCCTATCTCGCTATTGCCCCGGCGCTGGTCATCCCCCTGCTGCCACGAAGTAGCCCGTGATGTCCACCACGAAGTCTCCTCCCGATGAGGTGTAGAGGTTGTACTTCCCGTCACTCCCCACCCCCACCACCAGCGCGTTCGGCGCCACTTGCCCCGGCACGAAGTTGAGGTTGCTCGCCAGCGGCAACGACACTCCCCCCGGGTACAACGTCGCAAAGCCCGCCGGGGTCGTGTTTTGGTCGTTCGCCACCGTCGCATTCCCCACCACCGCCTTCGCACTCCCCGGTACCGCGATCCCGTTCAAGGCGAAACTGCCCGGCAGGGTCAGCGTCTGCCCTGCCGTCAGCGTCTCATTCGGCGTGACGAAGGCCGTCGCTCCTGCCCGCGTGTCCAACTCGCGCACCGGCGCACTGAGCGGCGTGAACAACAGCCCCCCCGCCGCCACCGTGTCCAGGTACCCCGTGATGTCAATCACGAAGTCCCCCCCGGTGCTGCTGTACAGGTTGTAGCCCCCGTCCCCGCCACCCAAAGCCACCGTGAAGGCGTTCGGCGCCACCGTGCCGGGGATGAAGTTCAGGGTGCTCGCCAGCGGGAGGGGGACATCGTCGGGGAAGAGGGTGGCGAAGCCCGCCGGGGTAGTGTTCGCGTTGTTCGCCACCGTCGCGTTCCCCACCAGCGCCTTCGCCGAGGCTGGCACCGCAATGCCGCTGAAACTGAAACTGCCCGGCAAGGTCAGCGTCTGCCCCGCCGTCAGCGTGGCATTCGGTGTGACGAAAGCGGACGCACCGGGGCGGGTGTCGAGTTCGCGCACCGGAGCGGTGAGGGGATGGAAGTAGAGGCCACCGGTGCCAGGGGGTGCGTAGTAGCCGGAGAGGTCAATGACGAAATCGCCGCCGGTGGAAGAATAGAGGTTGAATTTGGTGTCGCTCCCCAGAGCGACGGTGAAGGCGTTGGGGCGGACGGTGCCGGGGACGAAGTTGAGGTTGGAGGCAAGGGGGAGGGGGACGCCGGAGGGGAAGAGGGTGGCGAAGCCGGCAGGGACGGGCTTGGTGTCGTTGGCGACGGTGGCGTTGCCGACGATCGCCTGCGCGGTGGGGGGAATCGTGACGCCGTTGTAGGAGAACTGACCGGGGAGAGTGAGGGTTTGACCGGGAGTGAGGGGAGCGTTAGGGGTGACGAAGGCGGTGCTGCCGACACGGGTATCCAGGAGGCGCACCGGTTTCGCCAGCGGGTAGTACTGCAGCCTGGGCACTACGGGAGCGACGAGGTAATTGGCGATCGCGCCAATCTTTGGTGTGCCAACGCCCGTTGCGAGGTCATAGGTCGCCGTCGCGGGATACAAGGTACCCATCGTGGCGCAGGGACCCGCCGCCTGCGCGCAGTTGTTGCCGACCGTGATGTCGCGGAAGATGCCCGGATTGTCGGCGAGGATG
>JBBSFO010000017.1:0-19415 GCA_038238655.1 Thermomicrobiales bacterium
CAGGAGCACTCCGATGACACGCACCACCAACCGCGCCCTCGTCACCCTCTTCGTCGGCCTCTTCTCACTCGCCCAAGCCGTCGGCGTCGGCGCGCACGAGTGTGCCGACGGCATCGATAACCGCTGCGCGCCCTCGATGACCGTCACCTCCATCGCGCATGACGACCTCGTGGTGCAGCAGGGTGCGTTCATCGCCGATACCGCCAGCGTCGCCAATCTGCGGCCGGAGATGCAGGCGACCCTCGCGCAGACCTAGCGCAACGCGGGGCGTGCCTCGACTGATGGCACCCGCGGAATGGAGGTAACCGATGGTGACGACCCTGATGCCCGCGCTCGGCGCGGCGGCGGCGACGCTCTGGGTGGCGGCGCTGGTTGCTGCCCCGCGCAGGCCGCTGTTTGGCAACGAGGTGGCGGAACTCGTCTACGCCCGCCTCTTGGGCCGGCACCAGCGGCTCCTGCTCGTCGCCTTCGCGGTTACGGTGGCGGTCGCGGTCGCACTGCTCGTCGCGCTCTCCCAGCAGGCGGGAGCGGCGGTTAGCGACCGGCGCGCGGAGATGATCTGCCCTCCATCGCCCGCCGGACTGCCCACCTGCTATCACGCGGTGCCGGGTGGCTGGCAGGGGGAGCAGATGAGTGAGGATGGGACGTGGCGAATCACCGGGTCGCCGGTCGCCGCCCTGCCGCTGACCGAGAAGGATCGGTCGCTGGATCCGTAGTGGGGGAGTACTCCCTCGACAACCTGACGGCGCGACAGAAAGAGCACGTTCAGGGAATGGCAGCGCGCCTCCCGTCCCCTACACTGCGGTCACGGTACAAACAGAGAGGAGACACGGCGGATTTGCTGACCGACCCCCGATGCGCAGACGCACGATGACAGAGATGACAAAGGAGAATCAGCCATGACACACGAAATGACGACACCGATGCGCCTGAGCAGGCGCAATGCCCTGCGCGCCGGGGCGGCGACGGGCGCGGTGGCCTTCCTCGCCTCCGCCCTGCCCGCCCCGCAGATCGCGCAGGCGGCGGGTACGGAGCAGATCGAGCCGAGCGCGGGCAACTGGAAGACGTGGCTGCTCGGTTCAGGCAGCCAGATGCGTCTCCCCGCCCCGCCGAGCGATGCGACGACCAAGGACGAGATCGCCCGGTTGCAGACGATGGCGGGGCAGCGGGACGCGAAGGCGCTGGACCGCGTCGCCTACTGGGACAGCGGCGCCCCCGGCTATCGCTGGAACGAGATCGCGATGGCGCAGGCGATCAAGGAGGGCATCGGTCCCGGCGCGTACCGCGTGATGGCCCTCGTCAACGCCGCGATCTACGACGCGACGGTGGCGGCGTGGGACGCGAAGTATGCGTACAATCGCCCGCGTCCCGTCGCCTTCGATGCGGCCTTCAAGGCGGCGATCCCCACCCCCGCCAGCCCGTCGTACCCTTCCGAGCACGCGGTCGCGGCGGGCGCGGCCTCCGCCGTCCTCGCCGCCCTCTTCCCGAAGGACGCGCAGGCATTCACGGACGCCGCCGAGGAGGCGGGCCGCTCGCGCCTCGTCGCCGGGGTGCAGTACCCCAGCGATGTGCAGGCGGGCCTCGATCTCGGTCGCGCGGTCGGCGCGTTGGCGGCGGCGCGCGCGAAGAGCGACGGCGCAGACGCGCCGTGGACAGGGACGGTCCCCGCCGGGCCGGGGATGTGGAAGGGCGACCCCGTCTACCCGACGATGGGGGCGTGGAAGACGTGGGTTTTGTCGTCCGGCGGCCAGTTCCGCTCACCGCCGCCGCCCGCGTTCGACTCGCCGCAGCGCGCCGCCGAGGTCGCCGAGGTGAGGAACTACAAGCGGGACGCCAACCCCGGCGCGGAACTCGGCTTCTGGCCGGAGGATCCGGCGGGCCGCCCCGCCCCGGACTCGGTGCCAATCTCCAGCAACCAGCTCGTCTTCTACTACGCACCGGCGATCGAGTTGATCGCGATGCCGGAACTCGCGCAGAAGATCGCGGAGTACCGGCTGGACACCAACGCGCCGCGCGCCGCGCGCGCCTACGCCCTCGTGAGCATCGCGCTCTACGACGCGACGGTCGCGGCGTGGGAGGGCAAATTCACCTACTGGACGGGCCGCCCGATCCACTTCGACCCGGCGATCACGACGGTGCTGCCGACCTACCCGATCCCGGATTACCCGTCCGCGCACGCCACGAGCATGGGCGCGACGGCGACGGCGATGGCGTACCTCTTCCCGCGCGACGCGAACTTCTTCCAGTCCCGCGCGGCGGAATGCGCGGCCTCGCGCCTGTGGGCGGGCATCCACTTCCGCAGCGCGTGCGACGAGGGGCTACGGCTCGGCGGCAGGGTCGCGGACGCGGTGATCGAGCGCGCCAAGGCCGATGGGGCGTAAGGAGCACGGGGCACCCCACCCGGAGCGCCGTCACTTTCGGGTGGCGGCGTTCGCGCGTGTCGTGATGTAGGCACAGCGGCGCACCGTCCCAAAAACGATTGGGCGTGGTGAAAAACCCGGCGAGATGTCAGACTGGGGTCTACCCCAGATTGATGTCAGGCATCCCGATCCATTTGCTCAGGATAGGGCAATCCCGGGGGCTTCGTCGTTTTCCCTGCCCGCCTCGACATGCCATGCACGGGCATATAAGGGGATTTCTGTTCGCTAGACCGCCTTCCGAACCCGGGAAGATTCGTATCAAGGCGCAGCGCTCTGTTCAACAGAATAGTTATTGCGTGTAGATGCGACGCCAGGGTGACGGTAACGGCCTTCCCCTACCATTGCTCAGAACCGGCTATGCCATACAGGTTTGAGTACCTACGTTGAGTTCTGCGTCTTCGTTTGACAGACAATCGGTTCAGCGTCCTGCGAACTCTGTGCTTGTGATTGTGGTCCAGTTTGATCGCACGGGCTTCTCTGAACAGTTTGCCCACAGTCCGTTGTCAGATTAGACTTTGATGCCGCGCACGGCACCACAGGCGATGAAAACGGTCGTTGCTGCTTTATCATTGGTGTGCAGCAGGGGGAGCGAGGTCGCTCTTCGTTGGTGTCACGAGCCCGTGGATTAGACGGACCCTGGCGGTCGAGAGTACCACTGTGTGTTGCTACCGCTCGCGGTAAGCACGAAGGTTAGCGTTCGAATGTACCGACCGCCACCCCTGCTGTGTCGTCAGACAGGAGGTGGGCAATGGATGTGGTGCATGAACGGTGTTGCGGACTGGACATCCATAAGCAGAGCGTCGTCGCGTCGCTCGTCACTCCCGAGGGGCGCGAGACCCGCAGATTCGGCACGATGACGCGGGACCTACTCGGGTTGGCCGACTGGCTGGAGGAGCACGGCATCACCCATGTGGCGATGGAATCGACCGGCGTCTACTGGAAGCCGATCTACAATCTTTTCGAGAGTCACGATTTCACCCTGCTCGTCGTCAATGCCCACCATCTCAAGGCGGTGCCGGGGCGCAAGACCGATGTGAAGGATGCGGAGTGGATCGCACAGTTGCTGCGGCACGGGCTCCTGCAGGCGAGTCACATCCCGTCGCGGGCCGATCGGGAAGTACGCGAGTTGGTGCGCTATCGCAAGACGCTGATCCGCGAGCGCTCCGCCGAGGTCAACCGGATCCAGAAGGTGCTCGAAGGGGCGAACATCAAGTTGGCGTCGGTGGCCAGTAACGTGCTCGGCAAGTCTGGTCGGGCGATGCTCGATGCCATCATCGCCGGGGTCACCGATGCACCGGCACTCGCGGGGTTGGCGCTCGGGCGGTTGCAGGAGAAGCATGCGCAGTTGGAACTGGCGTTGGAGGGGCGGGTCGAGGCGCATCAGCGCTGGCTACTCGGGGCACAGTTGCGGCACATCGACTTCCTGGACGGGGAGATCGACCGCTTCAGCGAGGAGATCGGCGTGCGGCTGCAGGCGGTGGAGGAGGCCGTGCTGCGCCTGGCGACGATCCCGGGCGTCGGCCAGCGCACCGCCGAAGTGCTTGTCGCCGATGCTGCCCAGGGGGCGCCCGGCACCGACATGAGCCGCTTCCCCAGCGCCGGGCATCTCGCCTCGTGGGCGGGGATGTGTCCGGGGAACAACGAGAGCGCGGGCAAACGGCTGAGTGGGAAGACGCGCAAGGGCAGTCCGTGGTTGCGCGAGGCGCTCACCGAAGCGGCCCGCGCCGCAGCGCGCACGCGGCGCACGTACTTGTCTGCCCAATATCATCGGCTGGCGACGCGCCGTGGGGCGAACCGCGCCGCGATCGCGGTCGGGCACACGATCCTGGTGATTGTCTATCACCTGTTACGGGAAGGGACGATCTACCAGGATCTCGGTAGCAACTACTTCGACGAACGGGACAAGCAGCGGGTACTGCGCCGCGCGATGGGAAGGATCGAGCAACTGGGGTACACAGTAACGCTCGCGCCTACGGTCGCCTGACGAGAGGGGCAGTTTTCAGGTTAGACGACATGTTGTAGATTGGGTGGATGGCGGTTCAACGGATGGACAATGTAGGCATTGTCGTCGACGACCTACCGGCGACGATCGCGTTCTTTCGCGAGCTCGGCCTTGAGCTCGAAGGGCAAGCCATGATCGAAGGAGAGTGGGCCGGGCGCGTCACCGGACTAGGCGACCAACGCGTCGAGATCGCCATGATGCGCACGCCGGACGGCCACAGCCGGATCGAGCTCTCGCGATTTCTCACGCCGCCTGTGGTCGCCGATCACCGGAACGCTCCGGTGAACGCACTTGGCTACCTACGCGTCATGTTCGCCGTGGACGACATTGATGAGACGCTCGCCCGGATCCGCAAACACGGCGCGCAGCTTGTCAGCAGCGAAGTGGTCCGGTACGAAGACGCGTATCGGCTCTGCTACATCCGCGGGCCTGAAGGACTTCTTATCGGGCTCGCCCAAGAACTCGGCTGAGCACGGGCTGTTGAACGAAGCCACATGATGCTGGCTCTTGCGCATCAGTGGTGAATGGTATTTGCCCTTTGTGGCAGGCATGGTAAGGAGAATCGGTAGCGAGGACGATGTGTGGACGCGTGTACCTGCCAAGGCCTCCATTCCCCTGTGCCTGCTTGTGGTCATAGCGCATTTGGCTTCACCGCGAATGCGCCAGAGCCAGCATCATGGGTCCTAGTCCAACGAACATCTCTGTCATTCATCATTCAATGCAGCAACGCCACCCAAAATGTGGCGGCGTTGCTGCATTGCACGAATTGCCACATGGCGCTTCTACTGCCCTTTCGTCGCTCGAACTCGTTATTTCCCGATGATCCTCAACCAAAAAGACAAAAACGCTTGACATTGTACGGAGCGGTGCTATACTGTACGTATATAAAGTGCGGGTAGGTTGATAAAGCCCGCTAGTGGTACACAGAAAGGGAGCAGGACAATGAACAAGTTCGGCAAGTGGATGAAGAACCTCGTTTCGGATGGATCCTTCAACGATTACTACGCGCGTATCCTGCGCAATGGCGGCGAAGGCCTGCCCAGCGCGACGGAAGCCCGCAAAGATCTTGAGCGCGCACGCCGGTCAACCGACCCGCGATTTCCGCTCTAAACAGCTCACAGCGCATATTCCGGCGGGGGTGGTGATAGGACTGCCCCCGCATTTTTGTGCCCGCGTGAGGGTACAAAGGGACAGGCACACACGAGCCCGTCTCACCACCCGTCCTCGACCGCTGGCAGCACAAGGGGATCCATTAGCGGGAGGCTGCGGGACCGCATCAATGCACGAGTGTCCTACTCACCCTGCTTAATTTTGCGCCAGCCACCCGCGCGGTTGTTCGCGATGATGCGTCGGAACATCTCGCTCAGGGCGGGAGCGTTGATCTTCTCGTCTCTGCGGAAGGCAACGGTTCGGGCACTCTTGTTGGTGTGGCCCGCAGTGATGATGTGTTCGGGGTCGGGAACGATCGCGCCGTCGTAGAGGAACACATTGACGTGGTCCTTGACGGCCAGCAGGGCGCAGATGTTGCCGTTCAGCACGAAGTAGGGTTGGACGGTCCGCTTGATGGTTTCGGTGACCTCAGGGTCGGCGGCGTGCACCAGGTCTCGTACTTCGCGACAGATGGCTTGCTGCCACTCGGGTAGCGCGTCAATGTAGGCGTCGACTTGCGGATCGGCAATGTAGGTCATGAACTGCTCGCTTTCCTCTATGAACGGCAGATACGGGCAGCAAGCTCCAAGGTTTCTCCTACGGCCAACCGACGCCTGATGCGGGTGCCGCAACAGTCAGAACCTGGCCACGAGGTTCGTCAGTCATGTTCTCAGGGCCAAGCCATTTCGCCGCCATCATGAACAGCGTTCTCCTGTCCTCGCCTCCGAGCATGCACGCGAAGCAGCCCCGGTCAAGCTCGATCTTCTGCAGCACCTCGCCGCCTTCGCGGACGCGCACGCAACCCTTGTTGGGGACGTCCCCGTACCAAATGGCGTTTTCGGCGTCGAGACAAATGCCGTCAGGGACGCCGCCGTCGAGGTCGGCCCACACGCGCCGGTTCGACAGGCTGCCGTCGGCGGCAATGTCGAACGCCGTGAGCCTGTTGCTGTAGGACTCAGCGAGGATCAGCGTTGCGTTGTCGGGCGTCACGACCATGCCATTGGGGAATGCGACCCCGTCTGCCACCTGCCGGACCGAGCCGTCGGGGGTGACCAAGGCGATGATCCCTGGGGCGAACGCGCCAACTGGAAAGTCGAAACCGGTGTTGTTGATGTACGCGTTGCCCCGACCATCCACGACGATCTCGTTCCACGGCGAATCAGCGAGGCCGGTCAGATCGGCATGGGTGACGAGTGACCCGTCGGGTTCCATGCACAGGAGAATCCCCTCACGCCCCGAGACGATCAACAAGCGCCCATCGGGAAGGAAGTCGCTGCAGAAGGGAACGGTCGTCGGGACGCGGGCACCGACCTCGCTCGTACCCCCGAGATCGACGGCGATGACCTCTTGCGCGCCCCAGTTCGAGAACCATAGTCGGCCATCGTGCCAACGCGGCGCCTCGCCGATCATGAGACCCGTCAGTAGGGTTTGTGGTGTAGTCACAGAAGCCTCCTTTGACGCTACGATCTTGCATATCTTTTCTCTACCGCAGCGTGGGCGTGACGATGGACGACATGAGCGATACCCTCATTGATTGAAGGAGCGGCACATCGCTGGTGACATTAGATAGTCGTTCGGCGTAGCCCGGACTCGACAATGGGACCGCCACGCGCGTAATCCATTTCGCCGCGAGTCGAATTCCTGGGTGCAGGTCTGACGATGAACATCGTCCTGCCGCGCGGAAAGGGCTCTGCAATGATGCAGAGCCCCCAAGCGCAACGCGCAAACTACGCGAGGAACCCAGACGCGCCGCGCGGATCGGGCACGAGCATGCGCGGCTGCTGGGTGTACGTTTCCATCTCGCCTGTCTGATAGATGAATGTCGCGCCGGGACGGTTGGTCGCGGCAGCCGGTCGTCCATCGCGATCCAACGCGACGATGTTCATACCAGCGGCATACGGGTCTTCGAGCGACTGAAGGTCCACCATCGCTTCGGCCAGGGCGGCCTCGATGCGCATGCCCATCTTCATGTACAGCACGACGCTGTGAGCGGTCGCGCAGCGCATCGCCATCTCCCCGCGACCCGTGCAGGCAGCAGCACCATAGCGGTTGTCCGCGTAGTTACCCGCTGCGATGATCGGGCTGTCGCCGAGCCGTCCGGGATACTTCCATTGCCACCCGCTCGTGCTGACACCGGTCGCGATGTTGCCGTTGCGGTCGCGCGCGATGAAGTTGACGGTGCCGGTGTTCTTTTCGGGGTTGACCATCTTCCGCACCCACTCGCGCACCTGCGTTTGAAAGCGGACACTGCCGACCTGTTCGGGCGGAAACTCCTCCTCAAGCCACGCGCGCCATTGCTGGTGCGTCTCCTCGGTCATCAGGTCGCGCTGCTCCATCCCCATTTCCGCCGCGAATCGCTCCGCGCCGGGGCCGACGATCAGCACATGCGGCAATTCCTCCATCACCTTCCGCGCGAGCGTGATGACATGCTCATAGTTATGCACCGCACCGACCGCACCGGCAGCGAGCGACCTTCCGTCCATAATGGACGCATCGAGTTCGACCTCGCCGAGCAAGTTAGGCAGGCCGGCAAAGCCGACACTGTGATCGTCGGGGTTCGATTCGACTGGCAGAATCCCCGCCTCGACCGCATCAACGGCTGATCCGCCACGCCGTAGAACCTCGATGGCGTCGCCAATGCCGACGCTGCCATTGCTGCTCGCCACAACGATGATGTCGCTCACGTTCCCTTCCTTCTTTATCACGTCACTCGTTTCGTGCGTGGGCCGCAGCCACGCCCCGCATTGTACTACGCCGACCGGTGCGAACGACCTGGTTGCCATCTTCCTTGTTTCGCGGTACAACCCGCCCGACATCCTCGGCGAGCGATTAGGAGGTTTTGTGCGTCAGCCCCGTTGCCTTCGTGTCCCGTCTTTCTGCGGCCTTGCGCTTGGTATACTGATTGTGGCGGGGTGCCTCTCCTTTTCGGTGGCCGCGCACCCCGCTGACGAGATCAACGAACGCGACTTCGTCCACATCCGCCCCGACGGCATCGGCATCGAGATGACTGTGAGCGCCGGTGCGCTCACACTCCGCGACATCTGGGCGGACGCCGACCGGAACGGCGACGGTTTCGTAGACGAACGGGAGATAGCAGGCTTCGGCGCAGTTTTGGCGCGCGGCTTCACGATCGTTGCCGACGGTACATCGCTTACTCCTGATTATACAGGCGGCTCCCTCGAAATGAAGCCAACGCTGCACGATTTCCAATTGCAAGGCGCGGACGCGACCGGGGCAATCGTTCGCGCACGCTTCGATGCGCCATTCGCTGCTTCGGCCGCGCCTCACGAGATAACTATTTCGATTCGTCACTACAATTATCGCGCATACGGGCGTCCGGTCGAACTGATCCCGGACGCCACCGCGCCGCTCGGGATCATCGTTCAGGGCGGCGCGGACGTGGATTTGCGACTGACGACGATAATGGGTGGCGTCGCACCGGTTGCTGTCATCCCACAGCAGCAACGCAACCCGAATCACCCGTCCGTCGCGACGTTGCAACGATTCGTGATTAGCCCTGCCGGTGGCCCGATCACGCTGGCCGGACTGGGCGTCGCCATCCTGCTCGGCGCATTGCACGCGCTGACACCGGGGCACGGCAAAACGCTCGTCGCCGCGTATCTCTTTGGGCGGCGCGGACGCCCACGCGACGCATTCGCGCTCGGCGGCGTCCTCACTATCACGCACACCGGCAGTGTTGTTGCCATCGGCCTGGTGTTGCTCGTCGGCACGCGAACCATCGCTCCGGACCGTTTCTTGTCGGCAATCGAGGCAATCGGTAGCCTGGGTATCGTTGGCCTCGGCATCGCGCTCCTGCCGCGCCGGCTTGCGTTTGCGATGATCCGTGGCCGCAACCCTTCACGAACGTCAGCCGCCACGCTCGGCGCAACACACATGCACGTGGACGGTACGATCCATACGCATAGCTGGTTCGAGACAGCGGCGCACGAGCACCGACCTGCTGATGCCGACGATCTTCGCTCCCTGCTCATGCTCGGAATCAGCGGCGGAATCGTCCCCTGCCCGGACGCGCTCGCGATTCTCCTGATTGCCGTCGCCGCCGGTCACGTCATCCCTGGACTAATCATCATCCTCGGTTTCAGCTTCGGCCTCGCGGCGGTGCTAACGGGCCTCGGTCTCATTCTGACAACACTTTCGATTCCCAGCATATCGTCCGGTCGCTTCCTGAATTCGGCAAAACTCGGGCGATGGCTCCCGGTAGTCAGCGCCGGTATGATCATGTTGATCGGCGTGAGTGGGCTGTGGCGCGCTACCGCGCCGTTGCGGTAGCAGTAGCGGCGTGTCGTTCACGAGTGTGCGATGCGAGAAAGGCTGCGATGAGACGAATCCACCCGTCTGAACGTTTGCTTTTGATGCGGTCACAACCGTCATGACCGTCGGTGTGGTGATCGTTGCTGCCGGGCGCGGCGCGCGCATGGGCGGACTAGATAAGGCCGCGCTGGCGATCAACGGGCAGTCGGCGCTGAGTTATTCGCTTGCCGCGTTTGCGCCGGTCGTGCCATCGGTCGTCGTCGTCGTCGCGGTGGATCGCATCACGGACTGGGAACGCATCCGCGATAGTGAAGGGTGGCCGGTGCGGACCGACATTATCGCGGGCGGGGCGCAGCGGCAAGATTCCGTCCGGATGGGCGTCGCGTTGCTCGGCAAACGCGGGGGCGTCGAGATCGTCGCGATCCATGACGGTGCGCGGCCACTGGTCACGACGACGATGATCCGCGCCTGCATCGCGAGTGCGCAACGAAATGGGGCCGCAATCGTCGCAATCCCGGTGACTGACACGGTTAAACAGGTCATTGATGGCACGATTGTGGAGACGCCGGATCGTTCATCACTGTGGGCGGCGCAAACGCCCCAGGCGTTCCGTTGGCAACTCCTGCACGATGCGTTCGCATGGGCAGACTACGCCGCGCACCCCGCGACGACAGACGAAGCCGGTTTGGTCGAGGCGTTCGGCCATCCGGTCAGTGTCGTCCGTGGCGAGCGAGCAAATATAAAGTTGACCGAGCCGGACGACCTTATCATGGCGCGGGCGCTGTTGCGAAATAGGGCGGAGCAGGGCAATGAATGAGCCATCGTTTCGGGTCGGCATCGGCTACGATGTGCATCGCCTCGTCGCCGGTCGCCCGTTAATTCTTGGCGGGGTACACATCCCGTTCGCACAGGGACTCCTCGGCCACTCAGATGCCGACGTACTGCTCCATGCCATTACGGACGCGTTGCTCGGTGCGGCAGCCCTTGGCGACATTGGCACGTACTTTCCGCCATCAGAGATGGCGTGGAAAGATGCGGACAGCCGCGATCTGCTGCGAACCGCTGTCAGTCATCTCACGGCGGCCGGATGGGCGGTTGTCAATATTGACGCGACGATTGTGTGCGAAGCGCCCAAACTGCTCCCGCATGCCGATGCGATCCGCACGAGCATTGCGGACACGGTCGGTATTAGCGTCGAATGCGTGAATATCAAGGGGAAGACGAGTGAGGGGCTGGGGTTCACAGGTCGAGGGGAAGGGATCGCTGCCCATGTCGTCGCACTCATTCAACGATGCACGGAGGAGGGGTAGTACATGCGCGCGCTGATCCAGCGGGTCCTCAAGAGCGACGTGCGGGTTAATGGTGACATCATCGGCGCGATTGAACGGGGGATGACCGTACTCGTCGGCGTCGGCGATACCGATACCGCAAGCGACGCCGAACTCATCGCGCGAAAGATTGCGACCTTACGCATTTTTGAAGACGACGCAGGCAAGATCAATCGGGCGATCAACGAGGTCGGTGGGGCAATTCTCCTGATTTCGCAGTTTACGCTCTACGCCGATTGCCGCAAGGGTCGCCGGCCAAGTTTCGTCCATGCGGCGTTGCCTGACGTTGCCGAACCGCTCGTCGAGCAGGTCGTTGCGTCACTACGAGCGCACGGATTGCGTGTAGAGACCGGCCAGTTCGGTGCGGAAATGCATGTGACCATCGTCAATGACGGCCCATTGACGATCTGGCTCGATTCCGCCGAACTCCGATCCGGCCCACCGGATTCCTGACGAAGCCGTTCGGCCATGATAGACTGGCCCGAAGAGCATCCATCCACGCATTGCATCGAGCATTTCGTCGAAACACCGGCGTATCGCGGGAGTATGAGCATTGCCAAACAGTCTCACTACGGCATCTTCCACGCGGACACTACCGCAGGAAAGCATGACGCACCAGCAACTTGTTTTCACTGCAGACTCGCTTCGGGTCGCCGTCACGCTGATCGCACCGACCGAGGGGCGCGCGCGCTTCGTCGCGAAGAGCGCGGGCGTCATCCGCGAAGCCGAGCGCGGTCTTCCCGGAGCGCTTGAGCGACTCGCAGAGCACTGCGGCTACCCGCTCACCGCAACAATGGCGAGTGCGGCGGTCGTGTCGGGGCCACCGATCCGCATGCGCGTGATCGGCGAACCGAATGTGGCGGACGCAGCGGCGCTCGACGCCGTCAAGCGGCTCGGTATTGCCACGATGATCGAGCCGCCCGGTGCTCCCCCCCGCCGCCCTGACCGCAATGCCTCCTGGTTCCGGCCCGTAATAGACGCATGGGCCGACGGCAGCGTTGAGGTATTGCTCATCGTCATTCCACCCGGCGTGCTCCCTGTTTGGGCCGCCCAGATTCTTAACGGGATGCGTGACGTCGCGCCGACGGGTGAAGCGCGCTGCGTTATCCTCGCATCAGACGCGGAACTCACCGACGTTGTACCGACCGGTGCCGCACTCCTCCTGCGGGACGACCACCTCACCGCGCACCTCACGAGCATCCTAAACCCGCTCCGCGCCCGCCGCCTCCTGCCCGGCGTACCTACCGACATTCCGGTCATCTCGCGCCCTGAGGCACTGGCAGCGGCAGTGAGCGCACTGCGAGCGGAATGCACGTCGCCGTGCGTGTTCCTCGATGTCGCTGATGGTACGACCATCGTGATCGCGGACGAACGTGGCGTCGTTGTCCATCATGAGCCGGAGATAGATTGTTCGCGCGGGACGCTCGCACTCTTGCACCGCTGCGGCCCCGAACGCATCGCGCGCTGGATTCCCTTCCCAATCGAGGAACGCGCCCTCCGCACCTGGGCGCTGCGCCGCGCATCGTGGCCGTTCGCGCTACTTGTCGCGCGGGAAGACCGTGAGATCGCGACGGGGTTCGCGCGCGCGGCGTTGTCTGAGGTGATAGAGACCGCGCAGATCAATATGCCGGGCACGGCGTCCTGGGTCGTTGGTCCCGCGCTCACGCAACTCGGATCACCGTCAGTCGCCCTCCATCTCGTCGCCGATCTGCTCCCGGCGGCGGGCGTCGCGGGCGTCGTCTGCGATACCGATGATCTCTTTACTACCGTCGGCGCGCTTTCGTTCTCCTATTCGGCGGACGCTGCCGAAGTCCTCGCGCAGGATGGTCGTATTCCCATCGGTTCTATTGTGCGGGCATCGTGGACGAACGATCGTCGAGGTAGAAGCAGACAGGCAGCCATCGTCATGGACGGTCAGATGACAACAGTGGATGTTGCCGCCGACGCGCTAATAACGATTGCATGTCGCGGCGCGGCAACCATAACCCTTGCGGGAAGCACGGCGAGTCGTGACGAAATCGCGGTACACGGCGGCGTGGCAGGCATCATGATAGATACCCGCCGTCGGCCCGTGAACGCCGCATCGCTGACGGCGGACCGGCCAAGTGTCAGCAGGCGACTCCGGCCCACATCAGTGACCGAGGATGGCGCACATGTCTGAGAATGGAGCGATGATTGTACCGGCTCGCGATGCGTTCCTTATCACCTACCCACTTCGGGATGATGCCACGCCGCTCGTACACCCTGGTGAACACGTCATCGCGGGTGATGTACTCGCACGCAGCAACGAGCGTGGATGGATCGTTGCCTATGCCGCGATACTCCGGCTCGCGGACGGTGAAGCGGTGGCCGACCTCAAACGTCACGAAGGCGAAGCCTATCATGCGGGCGCGCCGCTCGCGACGCGACGGACCGGACTGCGAACGCGGTCGGTTGCTGCTCCGGTCAGCGGTACCGTGCGCACGCTACCGAAGTGCGGCGCACTTGCAGTCCGTGACGAGAGCGGGACATTTGCGTACTACGCTCGATACGCTGGGATCATCCGCGCTGTAACAGAACGAGAGATTTCGATTACTTCAATTGTCACCCGCTGCACGTACGCGTTCGCGGTGGGCGCTCCCCATCATGGGATACTGCACATCGTACCTGCATTGCTTTCGGGAATACTCACGCGCGACACCGCGCTGTCGATCGCTGAAAGTGCGTCGGTCACCGTCGTCGCGCATATCGCGGATGTCGCAGCGCTTGGTGCACTACGGTCAGATATGCGCGGCACGCTGCTGGTTGGCAGCGTTTCGGAAGAGGTCGCATTGCGGCTCATGTCGAGAGTATCGGCGACACAGCACGGTACGGCGAAGCAATCGGCAGTCGTCGTACTCTATGGGGTCGGCAACGTGGATGCCGGAATCGCGACGGCGGCCATCTTCGACGGCCTTGATACCGCAGCAATACTGTTCCAGCGTTTGTCACAAACCATCGTTACGATACCATCGGTCGAAATGCAGAAAACCACTAGTACGTACTAGCGTACGTATTGTATGATGAAGTCATATCGCACGGGTAACGTTCCGACCTGTGGTAGACTGAGGTTGGAGAGGGCTGACGGAAAGTGGGAAAACCGTGACACGACGCGAGTGTGGCTCCTGCCGATTCTTCGAGCAAAGCGGCATCGGCGAGGCGGGTTGGTGTCGCAACCAGCGCTGCCAGGAGATCGTCGGTTTTTCCCTTGTACGGCGTCAGGAACTCGCCTGTCGAATCGGTTGGGACCAGGATTTTTATGAATCTACGGCGGGAGCGAACGATGTCATTCCAGGGCAGAACCGCCCGACGCCCGATCCCGCGCGGCAACGGTCCGGTTATCAAGGGATGCGGCCGGACGACATTATTGTCGGCGTCGAGCAACCGCGCCCAGTCACGGAACAGCCAATGATCCCTCCCCCACGCTCGCGAACCTCAAATGTCGGAGAGGCGCATCGGCGCGCCCTCGAACGGCGACAGATCGCACAGCAAACGGGCGATGCCGGGCCACCCCGGCGCTTGGAGAATGTCGCCGCCAATCCCCCTGAGCGCGCCGCTGGGCAGGCGAACGAACGCCGAAATAGCAGTCGTGATGGTTCAGCGCCCCTCACGGGAAATGAGGGGGTCGGTCGGCCGCGGTTGGCAAACCCGTCGCCTCCCGAGGGCGCTCAGCAGACCCCGTCACCGCACAATGCGGTGACGACGACCTTCGCGGTACCCGTTGATGCGACGGTATCATTGAGTCAACCGCCCCCCTTGTCATATCGCACGCCGCCCCCTGGTACGCAAGCGCCATCCGACTATGCCGACTACCGGCGACCTGTAGCGCCACAGCAGCCGAATGGGCCGCCAGAGTATTTCACTGGTACGCTCCCGCAATCTGGCAGGAACGACAGCGGCCAGGTTCATCCGTTGGAAGCGGACTGGTACGCCGCCGAACGCCAGCGACATCGCGGCAAGCGTTGCGCCAATTGTCGCGACTTTCAGGCCGCGGAGAGTGGGGATCGCGGTTGGTGCCGCAATCGCTTCGCGTTCCCAACGCCGCAACTCGTCGGCCCGAACGACCTTGCCTGTCTCTCCTGCATCGGTACCTGGTGGGCCGCAAACGATCAGTGGTGGCTCGCCAAAGCGGCCATGACACCACCGCTGGCGGCGACGCCACTCGCCGATGCCTTGCTCGAGGAACTGCAAGAAGACGAAAAACGACAGTCAGCGATTCGCCGCCCTGGCGCGGGATAATCCTCCGCGTGGAAAAGTGACAAATCCGCACATCATGCGTATACTGCGTTCGCATCGTCGTGCATGATGCACGGGGGAGAGGTACGAAGGCCGCACATGGCCTGCCATGCTGTGCGGCATCGGGAAGGACTCAACGTCAGTGATGCAAAGCCCGTGGGAGCACGGGGGCCCGATTCAGCCGACGACGTTCGGTGCTATCCTACGCGACGCGCGCCTCGGTTTGGGACGTAGCCTGCAGGATGCCGAACGACAGACGCGCATCCTCGCGCGGCACTTGTCTGCACTTGAGTCCGGAGACTTTCATCTCTTGCCCGCCGGTATTTACGCACGTGGGTTCGTGTACAATTACGCCAACTGGTTGCAACTAAATCCACAGGAAATGGTGCGCCTCTTCAACGAGGCCCGCGGCGAACAGGAAATTGCCTATCGTCCACAGCCTGTTGGAAGGTCTTTGAATACGTCCGGCCCTGTATCGCCAAACTTTGTTGTCATCATTTTTGTCACATTGGTCCTCAGTTTTGTGGCGGCGTGGGGCTACAGCCTCATCGTCCAAACGCCCCCCAAAAAGCCAATCATTGATGTCCCGACGGTCGCCGCAACGCCGACGGCGATCGCGGGAGCGGTGGTGAACCGCACGATCGCGCTTTCACCGACTGTCGGTGCTGGCACGACGACCATTCGCATTCCGACGCCAGCCGGCACGACGACCGGCGCCAGCGTAACGGCACCGGGTACCGGCACATCAACGACTGCATCCGCGACTGCGGCGGTAGCTGCGACGCCTGCGACAAGTCTCAAGGTCACACTGACATCCACCGTTAACGCATGGGTAGAAATCTTCACCGATGGCGACAAGATCGCGAAAACCGCTGGGTACATCAATGCCGGTGAAACACGCGAGATCGAAGCGAAGCAGACAGTGACAATTTATTGCGGCAAACCCGACAATGTGACTTACAGTGTCAATGGCACGGACAAAGGGAAGCTGCCAAAAGACGCGCTGCAAACACAGGGATTCACGATCAAACTCTAGCGTTCTACGAAACGGTGGCGGCAGGCTGAAGCCCAATACGGTTCAGTTAAGGGCAATTTCTCGGTGGTAGCAGGCTTTCCAGCCTGCCCTTCGTGGCGGGGAGGCAGGCTGGAAAGCCTGCTACCACCATAAAAATCACCACCGACGTGGATGACCTCGCCGTGCCGGGATTCCTTACCTGAACCGCATTGGGCTTCAGCCTGCCGCAGCGACGTTCGGCAGGCTGAGCCCGCCGGCCACCGGTATTGCCCTGCTCATGCATCGGTAAAACATCCTATTCTACTTCGAAAATTGCTTCAATTTCGACTGGAATGCCATTCGGCAGCGCGCTCATGCCGACTGCGGAACGGGCATGACGCCCGGCATCGCCGAAGACGGCGAGAAACAAGTCGGAACACCCATTGATGACGCGCGGCTGCTGCCCGAAATCGGGGTCGCTGTTGACCATCCCAAACACTTTCACAACCCGCCGGATGCGTTCCAGCGTACCGAGCGTATCCTTCGCGGCGGCGAGGAGATTCAGTCCGACATAGCGGGCCGCTTCCTCCGCTTGCTCGATCGTTACCGCACTACCGACCTTGCCCTTCGGCGAGGTATAGCCCGGCTGGTCCGGCCCATTGCCCGACAAGAACAACAGATTGCCGACGATGACGCCCTTCACATAGGAACCGATGGGTAACGAAACGGGCGGCAACGCGTAGCCCAAATCGGCAATTCGCTGCTCAATACTACGCTCATTCATCACATGTTCCTTTCGCGGTTGTTGTCCGATCGTCACGAATTCGATCCTGCCCGCCCCGCGAGCATCAGGTACAGATAGAGCGCTACCGCTGTCGTCAGACCGATAGCCAGTTTCACACCGGCAGGCAGGCCGGACGGCGAGACGAATCCTTCCAACGTCCCGGCAACGATCAGGAGCGGCACGCATCCACACGCAAGGAGAGCTGCACTCCGTCCGGCTAGAGCAATAGACTCGCGCCGCGAGCGTAGCCCCGGCCGGATGGTCCCCCGCGCGACGTGCAGCCCCGCGCCGCCACTGATGAAGATCACCGAAAGCTCCAGAAAACCGTGTGCCGCGACAAACGACCAGAGCGCGCCGTGAATGCCGTACACCTGCGTCAGCCCGGCAATCGAACCGAGTTGCAATCCATTCTGCAACAGGACGAGAATCGTCGGGATACCGAGAAGGACACCGCCCGCGAAACACAGCAGCGACACACGAATATTGTTCGTCATGATGAAGGATGAAACAAATGGTCGCTCAGCCGGCGGCGTGTCGAACCACGTTCGCCCCTGTTTGATCGTGTCAATCACGCCGCTACCGCCGGGCACGAACGATTCTGCCAGCGACGGACGCACGAACGTCGCGATATAGGCGAGGGCAAAGCCGACGAAGACCGTGAGAAACGCTGCCAGAGTGTACCTGAATGTCTCACGGAAGAGACGCGGGAAGGTGTCGCGATAGAAATACCCGACTGCCCAAAGGCCATGGTGCCTCCCTCGGTAGAGTTTCCGGTGCGAGCGCTCGACGAGATCGTTGAGGTAGCGCGTTGTGGGGTCGGTCGGGAATGCGCGACGCGCGAGGGCGAGATCCGCGCTCGCTTCACGATACCGCCAGCCCAGCTCTTCCGTGCTCCCTGCACTGTTCGATCCACCGCCCGACATTAGCAATACTTCGAGCCGCGCCCACTCGTCACGACGACGGATGATCAGTTGATCTGCCACTGCGGCTCCTTTCCCATCACCGAATCGTAGCCGTTCCGGCCCCGCCGATCAAGCGCGAACTTGACGTAACGCAAACATTCGTGTACGGTGCGTACGTACAGCAGACCTGCCGGGGCGATTTCGCCCGTTTTTTGGCTGGGGGTAGTATGGGCTTCGAACGGCATGTGACACGGCGCGCGATTTTGCGTGCCGGAAGCCGGATGTTCATTGTTGCCACAGGTTCTGTCGTCTATGGGGTGCCGCGTGCGGTGAATGCCGAACCGATTGCCACACGCTGGGCATGGGAGCAACGCGATATTCCGCTGAGTACATCAGCATATGTCTCTCCCGTCCTCCAGGCAGATATACCGTTTAATGCCCTAGAAAGCCAGTGGGACGCCACCGTTCCTCCGGCTATCGTCCTTGAGCTGACAATCCGCACGAGTGCGGATGGCATCGCGTGGGATGCATGGCAACACCTGCACGCTGATACCCATGCGCGCGACGCGGCGGACACGGCAACGTTCGGCGATCTCATTATCGGTGCGCCCGCCCGGTTCGTGCAGTTCGCCGTAGCAACACAGGGCGATGCCAACACGGCCACGTCATCGTTGCGAAGGTTGCGCCTCACCGCAGTGAACACGCTCGCGGTATCCGGCGAGGGCGTATACCATGCACAAGCGATAAACGGCATTACCATCGTCCCGCGCGCCGGGTGGGTTGCGGACGAAAAGCTCCGCTTCGATAAAGAAAACAAAGAGATTTGGCCACCGGAGTACCGGGCGATTAAGAAGGTAGTTGTCCATCATACCGTGACGCGCGATCCCGAAACCGATCCGCGTGCGACGCTCCGGGCAATTTATCAGTACCATGCGGTTTCGCGCGGCTGGGGCGACATTGGGTATAACTTTCTCATTGATCAGCAGGGCACAATCTACGAGGGGCGGTTCGGTGGTGATCGCGTCGTCGGTGGGCATGCATTGCAATACAACTGGGGAAGCATCGGCATCGCGATCATCGGCACCTTCTCGGACCATATGATTTCGGACGCGGCGCGATCATCGCTGATGGCTCTGATGCGCGCAAAAGCGGCCGATCTCGATCCGGTGGGGAAAGGCTTCTTCATTGATCGCGACAACGTGATGAACATCAGCGGCCATCGCGGGGTGATTAACACGAGTTGCCCCGGTGATGCTTTTTATCCGCAGATGAACAACATCCGGCGAGAACTCAAGGGCTTGCCGCTCTGG
>JBBSFO010000018.1:0-19412 GCA_038238655.1 Thermomicrobiales bacterium
GGCAAGGCGATTGTCGAGGCAGTCACGCACTTCCGCGATGCGAACATCATCGCCGAAGTGTCGCGTGGCCTCGGTGACGCGATGAGCGGCCTTGAAATCGGTAAACTGCCGCAGGAATCGCTGATGGCGCCGCGCGGCTGGTAGACGGCCCTTACCCCTAACCCCTCCCTCGGTGGGGAAGGGGGACCAGATTCAGGTAACCTGTCACTTCGATCCACGACGATACATACTCCGCATTGTTCCCCCTTCCCCGTGGGGAAGGGGGAAGGGGGGTTAGGAGTTCCCATGACCACGATTGGTGTACTCGCCTTGCAGGGGGCATTCATCGAGCATGTCTATGCGCTGGAACGGCTTGGCTTCGGGGCGCGCGAGGTGCGGTTGCCGCGCGATCTCGATGGGCTGGACGGCCTGATTATGCCGGGCGGCGAAAGCACGACGATTGGCAAGTTGATGGTGCAGTATGCACTCGATGCCCCGATCCGCGAGCGGGCGCAGGCAGGCTTCCCGATCTGGGGGACATGCGCCGGGATGATCCTGCTCGCCAAAGACATTGGCGGCCTTCACCAGCCGCTCATTGGTGTGATGGATATCGCCGTCGAGCGCAATGCGTTCGGTCGGCAACTCGACTCGTTCGAAGCGGATCTAACGATTCCGCCAATTGGCGATATACCTTTTCGTGCGGTCTTCATCCGCGCGCCGCTGATTCACACCGTCGGCGGAGACGTGGACGTGATTGCCCAACTCGCGGACGGACGGATCGTTGCGGCCCGCCAGGGAAACTTGCTTGCGACATCGTTCCATCCGGAACTCACCAACGATGACCGGCTGCATCGCTACTTCGTTGACGAGATCGTTGCGCCGGTCCATGCGTCGAGCGGCTCTCGCACGGCGGCGTGACTCCCCAGTTTTCGGGCGCATGCACAGCCTGAAGGGCATTCGTGTAAGCATTTGATGATGATGTACGTACACCCCTAGCCGGAACGCTTGTTCTCGGGTATACTTGGATTGCGGGCAGGTTTGCACGACCAAGGACACAGCGGATGACGAGTACTCGTCAACGTAAGGACACACGGATTTCCCCGCCACAGCGCAGCCCCTATTCAATTCGCCCGGTGCACTGGGCCGATCTCCCGGCGATGCGCCGTTTGCGCGGCGAAACGGCGCGGCTTGACATGCCGGAAGGGATTATCGCCGGGTTACGGCCAATCCGGACGGCGGCGCGCGGTATCATCCCGTGGCTCGGGAATGTGTGGACCTTTGTGCTCGTCAAAGATGGTGATGTCCGTGCGTTCGCGCAGGCGCGGCCCCGGCGAGACAGCCATACGTGGGACGTCAATTACCTCGCTTATGGCCGCAAAGACCGCATTGGTTCGGCGGAGGTGCGCGATGTGATGTGGTCGGCGCTGCTGGATGCGGCGACGCGCATGGCGGGGCGCAAACGGGCGACACGACTCTTCGCACGCGTGCCGGACAATGCCGATGTGATGATCGCGTTGCGCGACGCGGGCTACATCACGTACGGTCGAGAAATGCTGTACGTCGCGCCCTATCACAAGACCGCGCGGCACGTGGACGAACAACCGGCGCTTCGTCGCCAGCAAGGAGGCGAAACATGGGCGATCCACCAACTCTACACGCTGACGACACCGAAGGCGATGCAATTCGCGGAGGCGCGGACGAGCAGTTACTGGGACCTCCCGCGTAGCGAATCGTCCCGCGCGGCGTACTGGATCGGCGAGGCCCACGAAGTGACGGCGTACGCGCGCACCCTGAGCGGCGAGCACGCGCATTTGATAGACGTGTTGTTCCGGCCCGAAGCGCGCGAGCAAGTGCCGGGGTTCGTGCAAAATGTGCTGGCGGCGCTCTCCGCCAGCGAGGGCGATCTGATCTATGTGCGGACGCTTGGGCACCAGGAAGATTTGGGTGGCATGCTCGATGCGCTCGGTTTTTCGGCGCTGATTCGTCAGTCGTTGCTGGTCAAGTACACCACAATCTCGGTTCGGGAGGCGGTTCCGGCATTTGCTCCCGTTCCGAGTCTTCGGAAAGTCGCCGCCGGGCGTGTGCCGTCGTTGTCGGCACGTAGCGTTACCCCGATCCGGTTGTGGCACCGGATCATCCGGCCGTCCTGGTCGTGTCATGACGGGGATCTGTCGTAAAGTCCGCGACAGCGTTGCCCCCTTGTCGTCCATCGCGATGCCCGGCGCGGGCCCGCGCCGTACCGGGAGACCCCAGCCACCCAGCGGGTAAGAAGGTGCTAACTTGGAAAATGTCTACGTCCCCTTTGATTCGTCCGAACCGATCGAACGCGGACCGCAATCACCGAACCAGCGCCGTCTGTACGAGCACGAAGTGACCGATAATCTCGAAGATTTGCTCTCAGTTCTTCCCCCACATATCGAGGCGGCGCTGACCGAACTCGGCAACCGCGACGCACTCTTGGAAATCGTGATGGATCTCGGTCGTCGTCCGGAGGCGCGCTACGAGGGCGATGAGATCACGCTCGGCGAGGCCGAAGTGACGCGTGCCGACCTTGCATACGTCGCGGAACGGATTGGGCAGTTCGGCGGCGACAACCGTGCCGGTATCGAGCGCACCTTGCACCGTATCTCCGCGATTCGTAACCGGAAAGGCGAAATCGTCGGTCTTACCTGCCGGATTGGTCGTGCCGTGTACGGAACGATTGCCATTCTGCGCGATCTCGTCGAGTCCGGCGAGAGTATCCTCATGCTCGGCCGACCGGGTGTCGGCAAGACGACGATGCTGCGCGAGGCGGCGCGCGTGCTGGCGGATGAGTTCCGCAAGCGCGTTGTGATTGTGGATACCTCGAACGAAATTGCGGGTGATGGCGACATCCCACACCCCTCAATCGGTCGGGCGCGCCGTATGCAGGTGCCAACGCCGACCGCGCAACACGGGGTGATGATCGAGGCGGTCGAGAACCACATGCCGGAAGTGATCGTCATTGACGAGATCGGCACCGAACTCGAAGCGGGGGCGGCGCGCACGATTGCCGAGCGCGGCGTCCAACTGATCGGCACCGCCCACGGGAACACACTCGAAAACCTGATGCTTAACCCGACCCTCTCCGATCTGATCGGCGGCATCCAGTCCGTGACGCTCTCTGACGAGGAGGCGCGGCGGCGCGGCACGCAGAAGTCCATCCTCGAACGCAAAGCGCCCCCGACCTTCTCCGTGATGGTCGAGCTGCGCGAGCGGGATCAGGTCGCGGTCTATCACGATGTCGCCGCGATGGTGGATGCGACACTCCGCAATCAAACGGTCGAGCCGGAAGTCCGCAAACGGCTCGACGATGGCGGCTACGAAATCCTGTCCAGCGCGGCGCGTTTCGGTGCGACGCAGCGCCGCGAGCGCGAGAACAGCAGCGGGCGCGGCCAATGGAATGAGCGGCGGAGCCATTCGCCGGTGCTGATGCCTGAACGGCTCACGGGGCGCAATGCCCAACGCGCCGTCGAGACCATCTCGCCGATGGAGCGATTGACCGGCATCGCCCCGACCGGCGCATTTGGCAACCGCCCGCGCGATCAGCATACCACTCCGGTAGAGATCGAGCCGGTCGAACCGGAGCAGCGCGCACCGATTGTGCATGAACTCCGCGATCCGGTGCGGCGCGGGCGCGGCACGGAAGAAAAGCCGCTACGGATTTATCCCTTCGGCGTCAGCCGCAACCGACTGGAAGAGGCGATCCGTTCCATCCGTGTCGCGGCGGTCCTCGTCCGCACAATCAAGGAAGCGGACGCGGTGATGACCTTGAAGAACTACTACCGTCGCCGTCCGCAGCCGCTCGTCGAGTCGGAAGTGAACGGCACACCGGTCTACGTACTCCGTTCGAATACGCAGCAGCAAATGGAAAGCGTGCTCGCGAATGTCTTCGAGGTTACCCGGCCTACGCCGGAGCCGGAAAAGCCATCCGATCCGCAGTTGCAGGCGATGGAAGAGGCGGAAGCGGCGATCAGCAGTGTGCTCGACAATGTCGCGGCGGTGGAGTTGCGGCCGCAATCGTCGTACATCCGCCGCTTGCAGCACCAGATGGCCGATCGCTATAATCTCGGCTCCCGCAGCCGCGGGCAAGGCGCGGATCGGCGCGTCGAAATCTTCCGAGGTAGCAACTAGACGAGGGTCGGCGCTGCGATTTTCGGGAGTGGTGGCGGGTTGTCAGCCCGCTACTACCCTCTTTCTCCCCATGTACGCCGAACCGTTTTGCATTCCGTTGCTGCCTCGTGTAGTATCGGGATACTATGTACGGACACCATGCGGCGGCATGATCTAAGCGCGAGGAAACGATGTTTATCACCTTTGAGGGTGTCGAAGGGTGTGGCAAGACGACGCAAGCGCGGCTGCTGGCGGCCCGGTTGGCGGAGCGCGGATTAGCGACGCTCGTCACGCGCGAGCCGGGCGGTGCCGCGATCAGCGAGCAGATTCGCGCGATTCTCCTTGATAACAAGAATGATGGCATGGACCCGATGGCCGAAGCGCTTCTCTACGTGGCGTCGCGCGCCCAGTTCGTCGCGGAGGTTGTACGGCCCGCACTGGCAACGGAGATGATCGTGATCTGCGACCGCTACGCGGACTCGACGCTCGCGTACCAGGGGTACGGTCGGGGTCTGTCAATCGAGACGCTCCAGACATTGAATCGTATCGCGACTGGTGGACTGACGCCGGATCGCACATTCTTGCTCGATGTGCCGGTTGATGACGGGCTGGAACGCAAGCGGCGCGGCGGCGAGCTGAACCGTCTCGACAACGCCGGACGCGCATTTCACGAACGCGTGCGAAACGGGTATCATGCGATTGCACAAGCGGAACCCGCACGCTGGCGGGTCATTGATGCCGGCGCGGCCCCGTCGGTGGTAGCGGAGGCGATCTGGTCTGCGCTGTCGCCACTCGTGGGGCGTTCAGTGGTTGCTGCGTCGTACGACTGAGAAGGCGGGGCGGAATGAGACTAATTTTTGCGGTCATCCAGGGGCGTGATGCGGATCGCTTGATCGCTGCCTTGACACAAAACGGGTACCGCGCGACGCAGATCAACAGCGCTGGGGGCTTTCTGCGCGAATCGAACGTGACGGTACTCGTCGGCGTCGAGGAGGCGCAAGTGCCGGATGTCCTTCGCATCCTCAAACAGAATTGCTACACGCGTACCCAGTATATGAATCCACTCATGCCGGTCATGGAGCCGGGTGAGTTCTATATGCCGAACCCCATCGAGGTGCAGGTCGGTGGCGCTGCGGTCTTTAGTCTGCGTGTCGTTCGCTTCGAACGCATTGTGGTAGACTAGCCGGAACTGCCGCACGCGGCCGCCATGTGCATGCCCGGAGGCATGGCGCGCGCACAGCAAGGGGGGATAATCCATGGATAAAGTTCTCGAAGTCTTCGCCTCCGGCGCGAAACTGATCATCGCGCTCGGTCTGGCCTATTTCGCTGCCCTCTGGTTCGCGCTGATTGTCTGGACGTACCGCGACATCGAGCAGCGGTCGCGTAGCGTCATTACGCAGATTTTCGCGACGCTCCTCAGCGTCCTCTTCTTCGTGCCGGGCGCGCTCTTGTATCTTGTGCTCCGGCCGCGCGACACGCTCGACGAAGCCTTCCAGCGCTCACTCGAAGAAGAATATCTGCTTCAGGACCTCGAAGACTTGCCGCGCTGCCACAGTTGCCACCGCGCAATCGAGAACGACTGGGTGATCTGCCCTTCCTGCCACACCGAACTCCGGCATGAGTGCCCAACCTGTGCCCATCTCGTCCGCGTGACATGGGACATCTGCCCGTATTGCGCGACGGAACTCGAACCGGCTGCCGCTGCCGAGGCGCAAGAAAGCAGCATTGGTCGGTTGATGGCGACGATTCGCGAACGCCTCGGTAGCCAACCATCTCCCGAAGGCAGGCCGGGTGAACCCGTCTACGCGAACCCCGCACCGCCGCCGCAACCGTTGCCGGTACCGATTCAGCACTATCAGAACGTCCATCAGCAGGTGCCGCCTTCGTTCGTCGCGCCTATGCGTCGGCCAACGCCTGTCGAGAATGGGCGAACGGAGATGCTGCCGGTGCGCCCTGCGACACCGTCATCGAATGATCCCTATCAGGTTGACTTGCCCGTCGAGTTCGGCGATGAACCAGTGCGCCGAGCCGATTTGAACCGCAACGGTGCAAACGGCACGAATGGTGCGCATGCGACGAACGGGCGGAATGGGCAAGCCCCAAGTGGAAACAGTAACGGCACTGTTTCCGCCCCGCGTGAGCGTGTGCCTGACGAGGCGATTGCGCAACGGAATCGCCCGTCATAGCAAATCTATTCCCTATCAGGATGCAGAAGCGCGCGGCCACATAAAGGGACGCGCTTCTTTGTGTCGGATTGGCCCCCTTCCCTGTGGCGGGAGAGGGAAACTAATTCTAGAATCGGTGTCTATGCTTGAGCATTGCTCGAATCTCCCAGGAGATGTGCCCGGGAGAGAGACAATTATCCGTCCCCCGGCGCGCCGATAGCTTTCTGCCGGGTGGGTGTTAGGGGAGTGGTCGTCGCGGTTTCGTCGGGCAGGTGGATGGATTTCCATGCCCAAACGAGCAGGATGCCATAGAGTACTGCGTCCATACCGAAGATCGTTCGCAGGTTGTGCGTCACATCCGTCACTCCGCCGGAGACGAATGGAGCGGCAGCATTGCCGATCATCGCGAGGCCACCGAGCGTCCCGAACGCGGTCAATTTCCACTGCTCCGGCAGGGCACGCGCCGCGATGGCATAGGCGAGCGTCGTGTTGCCGCCGATGAAAATGTCCAGCATCGGCCGGAGAAAGAGCAACTGCCACCACTGTTGGGCGAAGGTAATCGGGATAAGGACGAGACAGCCGCCCGTCAAGGTAATGAGCAGGAGGTTGCGCGGGTTGCGCCCTCGGCTGAGGCGCCCCATCGTCGTCGCTGCGATGGCGGCCGCAACCGAGCCAATCGTTATCACTGCGCCGGAAATCGTCCCGAGCAGGTGCTCAGGTGCATGGAGGTGCTGGACGTACAGGGGAATGAGCGGCCCGAAGGTGCGTTCGATAAAGCTGATTGAGACGAGTGTCACCATGATGGCGAGGAAGCCGGGCAAATGCGCCAGCACAGAGATTGACGCGCGCTCCTTGCGCTTGGGGGCGGCGGCACGGTCATGTGCGGAGTCGAATAGCCAGAAGAAGACGATGCAGGCGACCACACTGAGCGCGCCGGATACGTAGAAGGTTTGGCGTAGCCCGATCGTGTCGGCGAGTGTGCCACCGAAGATCGGGCCGAGCGCGGCGGCAATGAACTGCGTGGATTGCAGCGTCCCGATTGCCTGTGAGATACGGTCTTTTGGTACCGTGACTGACAGGACGGCCAACGCAAAAGAACTGAAGCCGGCGAACACCCCGAGCAGGATACGCAGGACGAGAAGTTGCCAGACATTGGTGACCATCCCCATCAGCGTGATGAGGATCACAAAGGCGATCAGGGAGCGGAGAACCATCGGCTTATTGCCGGTGCGCTCCGCGACACGTACCCAGAAAGGCGTGAGAATGCCACCGAGCAATGGGCTGACACCCACGAGCAAGCCGGACCAGAGAGCGGCACGATTCGGATCGTGGATGCCGAGTTGCTGCACAAATTGCGGTAGGAATGGCATGATGAAGGTGAAGCTGAGGAAGGAGATGAGCACCGACGCGTAGATCGCCCACTGATTGCGCTGCCAGGGTTCCCACGCATTCGGGTTCCAGCGCGAAAAGCGGGGCGGGGTCACGACGGGCGAAGACACGATAGCAGGCTCCCTGCTGAGATCAGTGGATCACGCTCCGTATCCTAACACAGGTCGCGAATAAACCGTGTTGGAAGAGGCGCGTCAGGCAAAAACGGATCGCGCGGTGATCGCGAAGCCGGTCAGCACGTCGCTCGTCACACGATCGTCCCCCATTGCTTCGATGCGTGACCGATAGGTATCTCCATCAAGTTCGAACACGGACACCACTTCCCGTACGGGATCAATGATCCAATATTCGTGTACGCCACACCGCGCGTATACAGCCTTCTTCGCGTAGCGGTCGTGCAAGCCGGTGCTGGGAGAAAGCACCTCGATACAAAGATCGGGCGCGCCCTCGATCACCTCGCCGATGATCGCCATATTGTCGCGGCGGATGAAGAGTAGGTCGGGTTGGACAATCGTGTACGGTTCGAGAATGACATCCATTGGCGCACCGACAACAACGCCGAGATCGTGCGCTTTCGCGTAGGTTCGCAGTATGTGCCCGAGATTCCATACGATGTCCTGATGACGGAAATTCGGGGAGGGAGACACAGTTAACTCTCCTTCGATCACCTGATAGCGCTTCCCGTCGTCCGGCAGCAGACTGTATTCATCGTAGGTCATCCCTCGGACAGCCACTCTTTGGATTGCCATATTTCTCCCCTCCTCGCTACGCGAAGATGGATCGCGCGCTCGTTCGAAAACCCGTCACGACATTGCTCGTGACCGTGTCATCGCCGATCGCCTCTTCGTTCAGCACAAACCGGTCACCGTCGCGCCTGTAGATATTCACAGTCTGGCGGAGCGGATTAGTAATCCAATATTCCACTACGCCGTAGCGGGCATACACCGTCTTCTTTCGCTCGCGATCAACAGACTCTGTGCCCGGCGATAGGATTTCGATACATAGATCGGGCGGCCCCTGGCTATTCAGTTCAGTGATGATCCCCACGTTTTCCTTGTGGATAAAGAGGATATCCGGCTGCACGACCGTTGTTGGTCCGAGGAGAACATCGGTCGGCGCGACATAGACTTTACCGAGATCGTGGGCTTTGACGAACGTGTGAAGAAGTACCATGCGTGTGACGATACTGTCTTGATGGGTCGTTCGTGGCGCGGGAGACACGAAGAGTTCTCCTTCGATCACCTGATACTGCTTCCCGTCGTCGGGAAGCAGGCAGTATTCATTGTAGGTGATCGGTTGTGGATCGGATCGTCGCAGTGCCATCATCGCCCTCCAGGCATTCACGCCATTCTGGAGGCAGTATCGCACGTCTCAGGCGAGGGCGTTTTCCCACGCCGTGACGAGGTCGTGGAGCGGTACGTTCATGATGCCGCGCAGCGCAAACTGGTGCGTCTCCGTCGTTCTGCCGAGGATGTGGACGGGGAGGCCGAGCGCTGCAGCGGATGCCTCGATGTGCCCAATGGCTTCCGGCGTGACCGCGAGGATGACGCGTGACGCCGCTTCCCCGAAGGTCAGCGCGTCGAGCCGACCGCCGACCGCCGTGGCAAGCGCTTCGGGTACGACGATTTCGCAGCCGACATGACCGGCGATGCATCCTTCGGCGAGCGCGACCGCGAGGCCGCCATCGGCGAGGTCGTGCGCGGCGCGGACGTGACCCGCCCGGATCATTCGCCGCACGCACTCCTGCACCGCTGCTTCCGTCGTGAGGTCAAGTGTAGGGGGCGCGCCCGCTTCAGTGTCACGAACCGTCGCGAGGTAGAGTGTGCCGCCAGTCGTCGCCGTCGTCGTGCCGAGAAGTAGGAGCGTCGCATCTGGCGGGAAGGCCATGCCGACGCGCTGATTGATGTCATCCAATATGCCTGCCATGCCGACCATCGGGGTCGGGAGGATCGCGCCCGCAATGCCGTCGTTATACAGGCTGACATTGCCGCTGACGACCGGGATGGAGAGTGCCCGGCAGGCGTCGGCAAGGCCGCGCACCGCTTCGCGGAGTTGGAAGTAGATTTCCGGTCGCTCCGGGTTACCGAAGTTGAGGCAGTCGGTGACGGCGACGGGTTCCGCGCCGACACAGGCGAGGTTGCGCGCCGCTTCGGCGACCGCGTGCATCGCGCCGAGATACGGATCGAGGCCGCAGTAGCGCGCGTTGCAGTCGGTGGTTAGCGCGATCCCGCGCCGGGTACCGCGCACGCGCAGCACTGCCGCGTCGCCCGCGCCAGGACCGAGGACGGTATTCGTGCCAATCGTATGATCGTAGGTTTCCCAGACAGGGCGCTTGGAGGCGATATCCGGGTGGCTGAGGAGTTGCGTGAGCGCCCCAACCACCTCTCCCGGTGCGAGGTCCGGTATCGTCAATGGATCGAATGCCCGCCGCTCCACCGTCGCCTTGCTCTCGGCAGCGAGCGGCGTGTAGGTCGGGCAGCCTTCGGTGAGCAGATGCGTCGGCACATCTACAACGAGCGTGCCGCCATCGCGGATGCGCACGCGACCATCGCCAGTCACGACACCGATGGCGTCCGCGTGCAGTTCCCAGCGCGCGAAACGGTCGCGGACACGCTCTACCGCTTCGGGCGTGACGATCACAAGCATCCGTTCCTGGCTCTCGGAAAGCATCACTTCGTAGGCATTCATGCCGCGCTCGCGCCGTGTGATGGTGCGCACATCAATTTCAATACCCGTACCTGCCCGCCCGGCGCACTCGACCGCGCTGCTCGTGATGCCCGCCGCACCGAGATCCTGCATGCCGACGACATCGTCGGTTTCGAGCAGTTCGAGGCAGGCTTCCATCAGCAGTTTTTCGAGGAACGGATTGCCGACCTGCACGGCGGGCCGTCGCTCCATCGCCGCTTCATCGAGATCGCCGGAGGCGAACGTCGCGCCTTGAATACCGTCCCGCCCCGTCGCCGCGCCGACGAGCAGCAGGATATTCCCCGGCTCGCCCGCGCTCGCTCGTGTGACGCGCGCGTGCGGCGCGATGCCGACGCACATCGCGTTGACGAGCGGGTTGCCCCGGTACGATGGATGGACGGCGATTTCGCCGCCGACGGTCGGGATACCGAGCGAGTTGCCGTAGCCGCCAATCCCGGCGACCACGCCACCGAACAGATAGCGGTTGCGCGGCTCATCGAGCGGGCCAAACCGTAGTGCATCGAGGATCGCGATGGGGCGCGCGCCCATCGTGAAGATGTCGCGCACGATGCCGCCGACGCCGGTCGCCGCCCCCTGATACGGCTCGACGGCGCTCGGATGATTGTGTGATTCCATTTTCAAGGCAAGCGCAAGGCCGTCGCCGATGTCCACGACGCCCGCATTCTCGCCCGGCCCTTGCAGGACGCGCGGTCCGGTTGTCGGGAGCATCTTGAACAACGGGCGCGAGTGCTTGTAGCCGCAGTGCTCGCTCCAGAGCGCGCCGATCATCCCAAGTTCGACGCGTGCCGGGTACCGCCCCAGCATCTCCACAGCCTGGGCATACTCGGCGCGGGAGAGCGCAACTTCGCGCAGTTCCGCGTCCGTCGCCGGCGCGTCCGGCGCCACTACCTGGTTCGTGTTCGCCTCCGTCGTCATCGGGCGACACCGCTCGCGACGAGCAGGCTACGAAGGATCATCAGGCCGTCGTCGCCGCCGATCAGCGATTCCGCGCCGCGTTCCGGGTGCGGCATCAGGCCAACGACATTCCCAGCCTCGTTGCAGACGCCGGCGATGTGCGCGGTCGCGCCATTCGGATTCGCTTCGGGTACTATTTCACCGGTCGGGGTACAGTAGCGAAAGACGATCTGCCGATCCGCCTCGATGCGGTGGAGCGTTTCGTGGTCCACGACGTAGCGCCCTTCACCGTGGGCGATTGGGAGACGAAGCACCGTGCCATGGGGAATATCCGCAGTCCATGCGGTATCGGATCGCTCGACGCGGATATGCACCCAGTGGCAGCGGAATCGCAAGGCGGCGTTGCGCATCAGGACGCCGGGGAGTAACCCCGCCTCGGTGAGCACCTGAAAGCCGTTGCAGATGCCAAGCACGGGCCGACCCGCCGCCGCGAACTCCGCGAGCGCATCCATGACGGGCGCGAAGCGGGCGATTGCCCCCGCGCGGAGGTAATCGCCGTAGGAGAATCCGCCTGGCAACACGACCGCGTCGAAGCGACTGAGATCGCTTTCGGTGCGCCAAACGCGCTCCGCAGGAGTGCCGAGTGCATCGCTGAGTGCGTAGATCGCATCCATGTCGCCATTGCTACCGGGGAAGGAAACGACCGCGCATTTCATCTGGCCTAACCCCCGACTCCCTTCCCCACAGGGAAGGGAGAGTAAATCACCACGCTTCGGTATCGAGTTCGTCGTTCCCGGTGTCGGTTTCGCCGTACGCTTCGTCCACGATATAGGCGTAATCTTCGATTACCGGGTTGGCGAGCAGTTTGTCGCACATTTCCTCGATCTTGGTGCGCGCATCCGTCTCGTCTTCCGCGACGAGCGCCAGTTCGATGTACTTGCCGACGCGTACATTCGAGACGCCGCGATAGCCGAGTTGTTGGAGGCCGCTCTCAACGGCCAATCCCTGCGGATCATTGACGACGGGTTTGAGCATCACCGTCACGCCTGCTTGCCAGAGTGGCATACCTCACCCCCCACTGCCCAAAGGGCGCCCGCCTCTCCATCGCAATGGAGAGGGGGAGAAAATCATTGCAGCGTGCCGCTCGTGTGTGCGAGTGGCGTGCCGATCAATCGTTCGTACGCGCGCAGATAGCGTGCCCGTGTCGCTGACGCCACTTCGGGCGGTAGATGCGGTGCGGGCGGTTGCTTGTTCCAACCGGACGCTTCCAGCCAGTCGCGGAGAGGCTGCTTGTCCATGCTTGCCTGCGGGCGACCCGACTCGTACGTTTCCACATCCCAGAAACGGGAGGAGTCGGGCGTCAGCAGTTCGTCAATCAAGGCGAGATTGCCGTCTATGTAGCCAAACTCGAACTTTGTGTCCGCGAGGATGATCCCGCGCGCGGCGGCGTAGTCGCTCGCCTCGGCGTAGAGCGTCAGCGTTTTCCGTTCCAGTTCGTGCGCGAGATCGGCCCCGACCTCCGCCGCCAGCCGCGCGGGCGTGATGTTCTCATCGTGCCCGTCGTCGTTTTTCAATGCGGGTGTGAAGAGGGGACGCGGCAATCGCGCGCTCTCGGCGAGGCCGGATTGGAGATCGTACCCCGCGACCCTACCGGTTCTCCGGTATTCCGCCCATCCTGAACCGGCGAGGTAGCCGCGCGCGACACACTCGATATCAATCCGCTCGGCCCGCCGCCCGATCATGATTCTCCCCTCCAACATATCCCGTTGGGCGGCGAGCGTCGGGGGGAGATCGGCGGCATCGGCGGAGACGAGGTGATTGGGGACAAGTGCATGCATCCGGTCGAACCAGAAGCGTGACAGGCCGGTGAGTACCCGCCCTTTGTCCGGGATACCATTCGGCATGACGACATCGAAAGCGGAGATGCGGTCAGTCGTCACGAAGAGCAGCAAATCGTCGGACAGGCGATACGTGTCGCGCACTTTGCCGCGCCGGAAAAGCGTCAGGCCGGGGAGATCGGTGGTCAGTAGCGCGTCCACCGGCATCATCTTTTCCCGATGCCGAGGCGGGCGAATGCGGTATCAATGTGCTGCAGGTGATAGCCGTGATCGAAGAGCGTTGCCAGTTCTTCCGGCGAGAGCAGTTCGGTGACTGCGGTGTTGCGACCGAGAATTGTTTGTAGCGGTTCGCTCGTCGCCCACGACTCCATCGCGCCGTTCTGGACGATTTTGTAGGCATCCTGCCGCGCCATACCGCGTTCCGTCAACGCGAGCAGCACCCGCTGCGAGGCGACGAGGCCGTGCGTGGATTCGAGGTTTTCCCGCATCCGCTCCGGGAAGACGACCAGTTCGTCCATGATCCGCGTGAAGAGGCGAAGCATGTAGTCGGTGAGGGCGAACGACTCCGGGAAGATGATCCGTTCCGGCGCGCTGTTCGAGATGTCGCGCTCGTGCCAGAGGGGGACGTTTTCCATCGCGGCAATGCTGTACGACCGGACGATCCGCGCGAGGCCGCTGATCCGCTCCGTCTTGTGCGGGTTCCGCTTATGCGGCATCGCGCTCGACCCTTGCTGGTCCACTGCCGCACCGAGCGAGACGGGCAGATTCGGATCGTCCTCGACGGGTGTTTTCGCGCCACTGCTACCGAACGGTTCCTCGACTTCGTGGACTTCGGTGCGTTGGAGGTGACGGATTTCCACCGCGAACTTCTCCAGCGAGGTCGCGAGTAGGGCGAGGGCCATGATGACCTGCGCGTGGCGGTCACGTTGCAAAATCTGCGTGCTCACCGGGGCAGGGGCAAGGCCGAGCAGATCGCAGGCGCGTTCCTCGACCTCAGGCGGCACATGGGCGTGCGTGCCGACCGCGCCGCTGATCTTACCGAACGCGATCTGCGCGCGGGCCGCCTCGAGGCGCGTGCGGTGGCGGCGAATCTCGTCCACCCACATCGCGAGCACGAAGCCGAAGGTCAATGGCTCGGCGTGGACGCCGTGCGTCCGTCCGATCATCAGAGTCATCTTATGTGCGACCGCTTGCCCCGTCACCGCCGCCTCAAACGCCGCCAGTTGATCGAGGATCAAATCGAGCGCGTCAACGGTGAGCACGGAGAGCGTCGTGTCCACGACATCCGAACTGGTCAGGCCCATGTGGACGTAGCGTGCCGCATTGCCGATCGTCTCGCCCATCGCCCAAAGGAATGCAGTCGTGTCATGATCGGTACGGCGCTCGATCTCGCGGACACGTGCGGGATCGGCGGAGGCGGTGCGGATCGTCGCCATCGCCTCGGCGGGGATCGCGCCGCGCTCCGCCCACGCCTCGCAGACGGCGATCTCGACGCGGACCATCGTATCAATCCGGTGCCGCTCGCTCCAAATTTGCCCCATCGCCGGATGCGTGTAGCGCCCTACCACCTTACTGAACCTCCGCCATGATCGCACCGTCGAGGTGTGCCGATGCCGCGCGCACGAGCCGGGTCGGCAGCACGTGATTATGGACGTTGAAGGTGGTCGTCGCGAGGACGCGGAGGTAGTTGTCGGTCAAACCGCTCCACCGCCCATCCGGCTCACGGTCTTCCCAGAGCACGTTCATCGTCCGCCCGACGAACTGCTGGTGAAACGCGAACGCCAGGTCATTCGAGTGAGCGAGCACACGGGCCATCCGCTCCTTTTTGACCTCCGGCCGTACCTGATCTGCCATGCCTGCCGCTTCGGTGCCTGCGCGCTCCGAGTACGGAAACGCATGAATCTTGCTGAACGCGAGTTCGCGGCAGAGGGCGAGCGTGTCGGCGAAATCCGCCTCCGTCTCACCAGGGAAGCCGACGATCACATCGGTTGTGATCGAACAATCGGGGATGGCGGCGCGCACACGTTCAACAGCGCGACGGAACTGCTCGGGGTTGTAGCGGCGGCGCATCGCCCGCAGCACGCGGGCCGAACCTGACTGGATCGGCATGTGTAGGTGCCGCGCCATCCGCTGATCCGCCCAGCAGGCGAGTAAATCCGGCTTCAACTCCGCAGGGCCGACACTCGTTAGCCGGATGCGCGGCGGCGTTGGACCGGCGAGGATGCGGTGCAGCAGGTCAGGCAGACGAAGTGCTGAGTGGCGGGAGGGCGGTTGTACCTTTGGCGTGACCGCCCCTACGTCCGGCCGCCCGCTGCTTACTGCCCACTGCCCACTCGCCTCCCGATACATCCCGACGTAGGTGCCGGTCAGCACGACTTCCTGATAGCCCATCGCGGCGCTTTCCGCGACTTCGCGGCAGATGCGGTCGGACGCGACGCTGACGGAGCGGCCCCGCGCGAGGGGGACGATGCAGAAGGTGCAGTTGGCGTCGCATCCTTCCTGGATTTTGATCGTGCGCCGGGTGCGATGGGCGGCGTGGGTGTGCAGATGCGTATCGCGCATACCGACCGCCGCCAGTCGGTCCGCGAACCGCTCGATTGCCTCGGCGACAATGCGTTCCTTGTCCACCGAGCCGAGCACGCGGTCCACCTCGGGCATCGCTTCGGCGTCCTCCGGTGCGACTGCGGTGTAGCAGCCGATGGCGGCGACAAGCGCGTCCGCGCCGCCGGTCTGCCGTGCCTTGCGGAGATACTGGCGACCCTTTTTGTCTGCGATGTGCGTGACGGTGCAGGTGTTGACGATGTACAGGTCGGCGGGTGCGTCGAACGGCACTTCCGCGAAACCGTGCTCCATGAGGCTGAAGGAGATCGCCTGCGCGTCGGCGGTGTTCAGTTTGCAACCGAGGGTGTGAATTGCGAAGGTAGGGAACGATGCATCGCGCGGCGTGTCGCACCGGACGCTGATCGTATCAAGGCCGATATGGGCAACCGGGACGGGCGCGTCATTGCGCTCATCATGATCGAGAAGCTCGACTGTCAGCGTCTCCGTCATACGGTAGTCTGACCCTCACGTATCGCGCTCGGAACATGCGTCCGAACCTGCGTCAGTATAGCAGAACGGTGTACGTATGGTATGTGTTCTCCGAAAGAACCCAACCCCCGGCCCCTTTCCGAGACGGGAAGGGGGGTGAGCCTGTCAAAGATCGGGGCGTTCGGGGAACACTTCGGTGATTTGAAGAGTCACCCCTTCCTGCCTCGGGAAGGGGCCAGGGGTTAGATTCCCTGTTTCTCCCGGCTTTCGTCCGCATGGAGCGCGTGGTACGCTGTGTTACATTGGTAGAAGATGCAGCGTTGCTGTCACGACAGGCCCGCAAATGCGCGGGGAGGGAGCAAACCAATGGCCCAGACACTGACACGACCGAGCGTCACGGACGGCGCGGATGCGGGTGCGCTCACAACCGAAACCTTGACGAGTTTCGGGGATGCGTTTGCCGCGAATCCGACCTACCGGCTGGCGCAGAATGCGGTGACGCAGATCACCGTGGACGATGTGACGCTCAATCGCGGGATCGTCACGAACACCGACCATACCTTTTCGACTTTCCTCGACGACTGGAGCGTGACGAACCAGAAGCAAAGCGGCCGCTGTTGGATGTTCGCGGGACTCAACCTACTGCGCGTCGCCGCGATGAAGAAGATGAAGACCAAGGAGTTCGAGTTCTCGCAGAACTATGCGATGTTCTGGGACAAACTCGAACGGACCAACTACTTCTTCGAGGCGATCATCGAGACGGCGGAGCGGGATGTAGACGACCGGCTCGTGGCTTTCCTGCTCGACGGCCCCCTCGGCGATGGCGGGCAGTGGAATATGTTCGTCAACCTCGTCGAGAAGCACGGCCTCGTTCCGAAGGCGCTGATGCCCGAAACGGAGAGTTCGTCCAGCACGCGCAAGATGAATGCGATCCTCCGCAGCAAACTGCGCGAGGGCGCGAAGGCACTGCGCGAAATGCACGACGCCGGTGAGAGTGTCGAGGCGTTGCGCGTCACGAAGCAGGAATACGTCCAGGTCGTGCATCGTATTCTGTGTATCCACCTCGGCACGCCGCCGGAGCGCTTTGTCTGGCAGTGGAAGGACAAGGATGGCGACTTCCATCGCACCGGCGAACTGACGCCGCAGCAGTTCGCCGCTGAGTTCGTGGACGTGCCCCTCGATGACTACGTTTGCCTCGTCCACGACCCGCGCGCAAGCAGCCCGGTCGGGCGAACCTTCACCGTGCAGTATCTCGGCAATATCGTCGGCGGCGAGCGCGTGACCTACCTCAATGTGGACATCGCGCTGATGAAGGAGATTACGAAGCGGACACTGGAAGATGGCGAGCCTGTTTGGTTCGGCTGCGATGTCGGCAAGATGATGCAGCGCAATCTCGGCATCTGGGATAAAAGTCTCTTCGATTACGAGACGCTCTACGACACGACCTTCCCGCTGGACAAAGACGCACGCCTCGATTACCACGAGACGCAGATGACGCACGCGATGCTGTTCACGGGCGTGGATGTCGTGGACGGCACAGCGCGCCGCTGGCGGGTCGAGAACTCGTGGGGCGCGGAGAACGGTCAGAAGGGCTTTTACACGATGAACGACTCGTGGTACGACGAGTACATGTTCGAGATTGCCGCGCGCAAGGAATACTTGCCCGCCGATCTGCGCGCCGCACTCGATCAGGAGCCAATCGTCCTGCCCGCGTGGGACCCGATGGGCGCACTCGCCCGATAGCGCAGGAAACCTCACCCCCGGTCCCTCTCCATCGCGATGCAGAGGGACCGGGGGTGAGGTTTCCCGCTTGCCCTGGCGATGATTTCACCGCATGATGAGTGGCGGATGATCGTCGCTATCGGGAGCAGAGATGCCAGCAACAACGCAACGCGCGCGGTATCGCGAAGTCTTGCAGGTGCTCGCGAAACATGGATTCGCAGTCCGGCCGCGCTTCTGGCCCTTCGGGGGCAGTGCGTACGAAGCGCCCGAATCGGAGGCGTTGCGCCGCCCGGCGGAACTGCGGCAGGCATTTGAGGAACTTGGGACGACCTTCATCAAACTCGGCCAAATCCTCAGCACCCGCCCCGATCTTCTCCCGCCCGCCTACATCGCCGAACTGCAGAAGTTGCAGGATGCCGTTCCCGCTACGGAGACCGCACGCATCACCGAGCGGATCGAGGAGCAACTGCGGCGGCCCGTCGGTGAACTGTTCACGGCCTTTGATCCGATCCCCCTCGCCGCCGCTTCTATCGGGCAGGTGCATGCCGTTACATTGCCCGGCGGGATTGACGCGGTCGTCAAGGTGCAGCGGCCCGGCGTGCGCGAGCAAGTCGCACTCGATCTCCGCATCGCGGCGCGCATTGCGCACCTGATGGAAACCCGGTTGAAGATCGAGGAGCGTACCGGGATTGACGTGCCCGCCCTCGTGGACGAGTTTGCTTGGACGCTCCGCAATGAACTCGATTACCTGCGCGAGGCGAAGAATGCCGAAGTCTTTCAGCGCAACTTCGCCGACAATGCGCATGTCCGCGTCCCGGCGATCTGCTGGGAGTACACGACGACGCAGATCATCACGATGGAGCGCATGCATGGCTTGCGCATTGACGATGTCGCGGCGCTCGAAGCGGCGGGCTACTCCCCGGCGCGGATCGCGGAACAGAGCGCGCGCATCGTCCTGCAAGAGGTGTTCGAGGACGGCTTTTTCCACGCCGACCTCCACCCCGGCAACCTTTTTGTGCTCGATGGCGGCGTGATTGGTGCGATTGACTTCGGCATGGTCGGCACGATTGACGAGGCGATGCGGACGAACCTGCTTTTTCTCCTGCTCGCTATCGTCGGGCAGGATGCGGACCAGATTGCGCGGTACTTGTACCGGCTTGGCGTCGTCGGCGGCGCGCAAACCAATCATGCGCTCCTGCTCCGCGATATCCGGCGGCTGATGGCGCAGTATTACGGCATCACGCTCGAAGAAGTGGATGTGACAACGCTCCTCAATGATCTGCTCGGGCTGGTGCGGCGGCATCACCTCCGCCTGCCGCCCGATCTCGCGCTGCTGATGAAGATGCTCGTGATGATCGAGGGGTTGGGGCGGCGGCTCGATCCGACCTTTAATGTGCTCGCGGTTGCCCAGCCATTCGGGCAGCAGGCAATTGCGCGGCTCCTCGCGCCGGAGCGGTTGCTGCGGCAAGCCCGGCAGGCGGCGATCCAGTACGGCGAAATGGCGATGGAATTCCCCGGACGGCTCGACCGCCTCCTCACCCAGTTGGAGGACGGCGAA
>JBBSFO010000019.1:0-19169 GCA_038238655.1 Thermomicrobiales bacterium
AATTTCGCCGCTCGCGTGGGTGGCGGTGAAGCCGATCATCAGGGAGTTCGGGAACGGCCACGACTGGCTACCGAAGTACGTGATGTCCTTCACCTCGATGCTCACCTCTTCGCGCAACTCGCGGCGGACGGTCTCTTCGAGTGATTCGCCCGCCTCGACGAAGCCCGCGAGCACGCTGAAGAAAGCGGCGGGGAAGTTTGCGTTGCGCGCCATCAGGAGTTCATCGCCGCGCTCGACGGCGACGATCACCGCCGGAGCAATGCGTGGATAGTTGACGAGGCCACAATTGGGGCATTCGGTCGCGCGGTCTACTTTGTGATACACGGTGCGTGTGCCGCAATGGCCGCAGAACTGGTGCGTCCGATCCCAGGCAATGATTTGGATTGCGCGCCCGGCGAGGAAAAACAGGTCGTCTGGCAGCCGCGTGTAGAGCGCCCGCAGCCCCTCGAATCGCATCCCGTCCGGCGGTTCCGTCGCTTTGTCCACCTCGACGACGAAGCAGTGGTCGCCGCCGAGAGTGCCGAGATACTGGGTGCGGAGCGGCGTCATGCCGAGCGCGGTGACATCCTCAATGTGGGGCAAGGCTGTGCCGCTATCCGTTTCTTGTACGAGCAGGGCGTTCTCGCGGAATATCCACCACCACGCCGCCCCGGAGCGTGATTTCGGCGGCTTAATTCCCGCGACAAATGTGCGTTCCATGATTCCTCCAGTCGGCGGTCGCGGTCGTCAAAAGCGATACGGAGCGAGTGTCGCCTGCTAGTATGCCACGGGAGTGCGGATTCGGTGTGAGGTGAGGAGCGGCCCTTCACTCATTCGCCACGACGCGGCGGTTCGATGGCCTGCGCGATCACCGCTTCGAGGGGGAGTAGGCGTCCTCTCGCCGTCGCGGCAGACTCGGCTGGCTCGCCGATTACCGCGCGGGCCGGGACGAGGTGTCGCTGCATCGCTGTTGAGATATGCCTGTAAAAAGCCGATCCCGCGCTGATCGCCCAGCGGTCGGATCGCGCGGATCTCCTCTTCGAGGAGCGCTGCCGCGCCGTCGTAATTGCCCTGCGCCCAGGCAACGCGAACGTGCATTGCCCGGCTGAAGTGGCCTCCCCACGCATCGCCGAGCGCCTCGTAGAGCGCGACCGCCTCATCGCTTGCCTCGGTGGTGCGGTCGTAATCGCCCCGTTCGAGCGCGACGCGGGCAACATAGCTGAGCGCGAGCGCGACGCCGCGCCAATCATTGATCTGGCGGAAGAGCGTCAGACTCTCGTCGCACCATTGGGCTGCACGCGCATAATCCGCCTGCGCCCACGCCACCATACCAATACCGAGAAGGGCCCGCGCGCGTGGCCGGTGCGAGGGATGATGCGTCGGAGAGCGCCATTTCGAGCCATCCGCGCCCCTCACTTCGGAAGAGCGCTTGCTCGCTTGGTTCGAGCAAGTCGTGGCTTCAGACGATGGTCTGGCGGAGCGTCCGCTGCCGCGCTGGCAGGTCGCGCGCCGTCCGTCAGGAGTTGCAGCGGCTTTCGCAGGCGGGCGAGCATCGCGAGGGGAGGTAGCAACTTTACCCGTGAGTTCTCGCTGTGCACGTCAGAGTATCGTGACCGTATAGGTCATCGTGGGTGCGGCGCTTTGCTTGCCGCGTTTTCGATTTCATTGATTGTTTGCTCGAAGGAGATCGCCTCATCGCCGGACGCTCTGGCGTCGTCATAGGCGCGGAGTGTGTCAAGTTCTTCGAGCTCATCAAGGAGTCAGCGATACTCCTCGATGTGAAGCATTATCTCAACACGATTGCCATCCTCATCAATGACATAACGCGGAGCCGTAATCATCCTTCCTCACATCGTGGAAACGACACGGATCACTTCACTGAGTACAGTGTAGCACTTCAGTCCCCAGCAGGCCGGTCATATTCGTCGGTGGAGAGCATCCCTTCCAGTTCGGCAATCGGATCGGCAACGCTGGTGCGCTGCGTGAGCCGAACGATTAAGGCGAGACCGACGACGACTTCCGCCGCCGCGATGGTAATGATAAAGAGCGCGACGATCTGCCCTTCCAGGTTGCCCCACCGGCGCGCGTAGGCAATCAGCGCGAGATTTGCCGCGTTGAACATCAATTCCACCGACATAAAGAGCGTCAACGGCGTCCGGCGCGACAGGACGCCGAACAACCCTGTCGCAAACAGGAACGCACTCAGCAGGACATACCCATTCGTCGGCAACATCACGCACCCCTTTGAAACCAATCGAACGGCAGAGACGTAGAGGACGCAGAGATACACAGAGAGGAGAAAGGAACGGGAACACTATGGAGTGTCATAATTTCTCTCAAACTTCTTCTCTTTCCTCTGTGCTCTCTGCGTCTCTGCGGTTCGATTGGTTTCTCCCTTACCGTTCATGGCGGCTGAGCATGACGGCGCCGACGGTGGCGGCGAGCAGCAGGGCGGAGACGACTTCGAGCGGGAAAAGGTAGCCGGAGAACAGGACCGTCCCGACCGCCTCGACGCCCGCCGGAACCTTCGGGGCCGCGCTCGGCAGCGTCGCTTGCACCACTGCCGAGCCAACGATCAGGAGCGCGGCGATGCCGAGGCCGCTGGCGATGCCGCGCTCGCCGAGGAATGTGCCCCGGCGCTCCTCCAGATCCGGCCCAAGCAGCGTGAGGATAAAGAGAAAGAGGACCATGATGCCACCCGCGTAGAGCAGCAACTGCGCCACCGCGAGGAATTCCGCGCTCATCGAGAGATACAAGAGCGCGAGGCACGCCGTATTGAGCACGAGCGTCAGCGCGATATGCACCGGATTACGAAGTGTCACCACCCCCACCGCCGTGATCGCGGCCAGCGCAGCAACAAGCCAGAAAACGACCGTCATACTTTCTGTATCCCCTCGCGCGTCACTACTCGCCTGCGTCTACCTGCTTGCGCGGGTCCGCTTCATTCGGCTTCAGGAGCAGCATATCCTTGGTGTAGATGAAGTCGCTGCGATCGCTGTCCGCCAGTTCGTACCATGGGCCGAGGACGACCGCCTCGACGGGGCAGGCTTCCTCGCAGTAGCCGCAAAAGATGCAGCGAATCATGTTGATCTCGTAGCGCTCGGCGTACCGCTGGCCGTGCGAGACCGGGTTATCGGGGTCGTTCTCCGCCGCTTTGACGTAGATCGCCTGCGACGGGCAGGCAGCGGCGCACAACTCGCAGCCGATGCACCGCTCCGTCTCGTCCTCGTTGCGCAGCAGCAGGTGGCGCCCATGGAAGCGGGCCGCCACGTCCTTGCGCTGCTCCGGGTACGAGATCGTCTCCGGCTTGCGCACGAAGTTGCGCAGCGTCGTGCCCATCCCTTTCGCCAACCCGGCGGCATCCTGCATCAGGCTCGGTTTCTTCTCGCGTGCCATGAACCCCCCAGTAGACAGTAGTCACTAGACAGTAGTCAGTAGCCGGAAGGCGGGATTCCCTTCGTTCTGTCTACTGACTACTGTCTACTATTTGAACACTCCCACAATCACCGCCGTCACCATCAGATTGACAATCGCGAGGGGCAGGAGCACATCCCACCCGAGACGCATCAAACGATCATACCGGATGCGCGGCAGGGTGGCGCGCATCCAGATAAAGAGGAAGACGAAGAGCGCCATCTTGATCGCGAACCAGAGCGGACCGGAAAGAAAAGGCCCTTTCCAGCCGCCGAGAAAGCAGATCGTAGCAATCGCGCTGACCGTCAGCATGTTGACGTACTCGGCGAGGAAATAGAGCGACCAGCGGAAGCCCGCGTACTCCGTCAGATACCCGGCGACCAGTTCAGTTTCCGCTTCCGGCAAATCGAAGGGCGCGCGGTTCACCTCCGCAACGGCGCTGATCAGGTAGATCACGAAGGCGACGGGCAGGACGACGATGTACGGGATCGGCGATTGCCCCGCGACGATCCCCGTCAGCCGCGTCGTGCCCGCGAGTAGCATGACGCTCGCCAGCGCGAGGCCGAGCGGCAGTTCGTACGAGATAATTTGTGCCGTCGAGCGGAGGCTGCCGAGGAGCGAATACTTGCTGCCCGACCCCCAGCCGCCGAGGACGATCCCGTAGACGCCGAGCGAGCTGAAAGCGAGCAGGATCAGCAGCCCGACGCTCACATTCGCGAGTACAAGCGGCACCTGATGCCCACCGACGACGAAGTACGTCCCAATGGGAATGAGCGCGAAGCCCGAAACGGCGAGGACGAGCGAGATGATCGGCGCAAGACGGTAGACGATCCGATCCGCGCCCATCGGCGTGAACTCGCCCTTGAAGACGAGTTTGATCGCGTCGGCGAGCGGCTGGAAAAGGCCGGAAGGGCCGACGCGGTTCGGGCCGAGGCGAACCTGGAAGCGTGCCAGCAATCGCCGCTCGATCAGCGTCATGTACGCGGCGGCGGTGACCGCGACGAGCATGACGATCACCGCGCCGACCAGCGCCTGGAGGAACCCCGTCACGTTCAATCCGCGACCTCCCGTTCAATCGTCTGCATTCGGGGCGGCGTCACGCCATCCCGTTCGGCGTCAGTGACATCGGCGTACGCTGGGACGTTCTGCTGGATCGCCTCCCAAATCTGTTCCGGCGAGGTGACGGGGATCGGCTGGCCGAGCGCGCCCGCGAGTTCCTTCACTGCGTACCACGCGGGTTCGACACTGCCGGGAAGGGCAGGGCCACGTCGCAGCCGCTGCACACGCCCGGCGAAGTTCGTCAGCGTGCCTTCTTCCTCCGTCGTGACCGCGATAGGGAGCACGACATCCGCCTGCTGCGCCGCCGCCGTCAGATGGCTCGCGAAGACAATAAGTGTTTCGGCCCGATCCACGGGCGGATCGCCACCCAGAACGATCAGCCCGCATACCCCGGCAGAACCGTCGAGCATTGCCATCGCGTCCGCCCCATCGGCGGGGAGGATACTGAGGTCAATCGCACCACGCCCATTTGCCGCAGCGACGACCGGGCCACCCGCTGCCGGCAGCAGCGCCGCGACCGCGTCGGCGACCAAGGGATCGGCGAGCAGGGCGGGATCAACGAGCAGCATCCGCTTTTCCGCCGCCTGCCATTGCTCCACAACTGGTGCGAGATCGGTTGGCATAACCGTCTCGATCTCCGGCGTCTTGCCGCCCTGCACCGCTGCCGCCAGCGCGCGCAGGATGTCCGCCTCACCCCGCACGGCGGGCTGAATCCACATCGTCGCCTCCTGCGTCAAGCCGGTCGGGCTGGCGTGGATAAGGACGAGGTTCGCGCCGCGTTCGACTGCCTTACGGAGCCGCAAGTGGAGTACCGGCACTTCGGCGACCGCATCTACGCCGACGACGAGGATCATCTCGACGGTGTCCAGGTCGGCGATTGCCCCCCGGAAGCCGAGATCGTCGCGCGCGGGGACGGGCGGGCGCGGGTAGTGATCCACATTGCCGGTGCCGACGACATCGCGCATCAGGCGATTGAAGAGAAAGAGCGCCTCGTTTGGAACGGTTGGGCTGGCGATACCGCCGATGGCCGCCGCGCCGTGCGCCGCGCGGATCGTGGCGAGCTGGGTCGCGGCCTCGGTCAGCGCCTCCGCCCATGTCGCCGGGACGAGCGCGCCGCCACGCCGCACCAGCGGCGTCGTGACGCGGTTCTCGCGCGTCGCGCCGACCTGCCCGAAGCGACCGTAATCGCAGAGCCAGCCGTTATCCACCGCAGGATTGTCGCGGCTGCTGACGCGCAGCAGTGCGCCGTCCCGCACCGACAGGGTGGCGTTGCACCCCATCGCGCAGCCGCCGCAGACACTTGCCGTCAGGTCGAGGTCCCACGGGCGCGCCTGGAAGCGGTACTGGCGGCTCGTCAGCGCGCCGACGGGGCAGAGTTCGATTGTGTTGCCGGAGAAGATCGAGTCGAACTCCCGCCCTTCCGCGACGCCGATCTCGCTGTGATCCGCCCGTTCCAGCACAACGAGACTGGGATCGCCGGCGATCTCCTCCTGAAACCGCGTGCAGCGCAGGCACATGATGCACCGCTCGCGGTCGAGGACGATCCGCTCCGAGAGCGGATAGCGCTTGGCGAGATGGCGCTTTTCTTCGCGGAACCGGCTGGTGCCGAGGCCCCAGGCGAAGGTGATGTTTTGCAGCGGGCACTCGCCGCCCTTGTCGCAGATCGGGCAATCGAGCGGGTGATTGGCCAGCATGAATTCGAGCACGGACTCGCGCCCCGCCCGTGCCAGTTCGTTCTGCGTGTGAATGACCATCCCCGGTGCGACGGGCGTCGTGCATGCCGCCTGCAAACGCGGCGTCGGTTCGATCTGCACGAGGCAGATGCGGCACGCGCCCACCGGCGTCAGTTTCGGGTGATAGCAGAAGACCGGAATATCCACCCCGGCCTTTTTCGCCGCCTCCACGATTAGCGTTCCCTTCGCCACCGCCACGGGCACGCCATCAATCGTCAACTCAACCAGTTCCTCAGCCATTCAATCCCTCGCTCGACAGCCCTTTACCACAGAGAGCACAGAGGACACAGAGAATCCTAAAGTGGAGCAAGCGTGATGCGCTCGATACCGCCGTCCCTCAATAGACGAACATTGAAGTTGAATATGAGTCCCAATTGATGCCCCGTCATTCGTAGATACGAAATTACCTGCCCGACATGGACAGCCGAAATGCCATCCACCGCTTTTAGTTCGACAATGACTGAATCATTGACCAACAAATCAATACACCCCGATCCGACATGCTCTCCTTTGTATCGAACATGTACTTCCACTTGCCGAGTGAATGCCAGTCCCCGTGACCGCATTTCCACGCAGAGTGCCTACTCATAAACCGACTCTGGGAAACCCGGCCCCAACGTGCGATGGACTTCTATCGCCGCGCCAATGATGGCATATGTTAGGTCACCATCGCCGCTTGTCGCGTCCTTCATCGTTTTCATTCTTTGTGCTCTCTGTGTCCTCCGTGTCCTCTGTGCTGAGTCAATCCTCTAGAACGGGATGCAGCCATCTGGGCAGTGGCCGGTGGCGTTGTGGGCGTCGAAGTCGGCGCGGAAGTGCTTCATGGCGGACATCAAGGGAGCTGCGGCGGAGTCGCCCAGAAGGCAAAGGGAGCGGCCGGGGATGTGGCTGGCGAGGTCGTTGACGAGGAACAAGTCGTCGTCCGTGCCGCCCGCGCCAGTGACCCGTTCGAGGATTTTCAGCATCCAGATTGTGCCTTCGCGGCAGGGCGTGCATTTGCCGCACGATTCGTGCTGGTAGAACTCGATGAAGCGTGTCACGGCGCAGGCCATGCAGACCGTCTCATCGAGGATCATCACCGCGCCGGAGCCGAGCATCGAACCTGCCGCGCGGCAGGCGTCGAAGTCCATCACGAGGTCCATCACGTCTTTGCCGTCCGGCAGGATTGCGGGGAGAATCGCCGCCGAACTGCCGCCGGGGATAACTGCCTTCACCCTGCGCCCTTCGCGCACGCCGCCACCGTGCTCGACCAACTCGCGCAGTGTGATACCGAGCGGTAGTTCGTAGTTTCCGGGGCGATTGACGGAGCCGGAAAGCGAGTAGATTTTCGGCCCGCAGTTCGGCGCGGTGCCAATCGCGGCGTACCACTCCGGCCCGTTCTTGAGGATAAAGGGCACATTGGCCAGCGTTTCGGCGTTGTTGATGACCGTCGGGCGACCATAGAGGCCGACGACCGCCGGGAAGGGGGGGCGGGAGCGCGGCATTGGGCGCTTGCCTTCGAGGGATTCAAGGAGCGCCGTTTCTTCGCCGCAGATGTACGCGCCCGCGCCCCGGAAGACGGTAATCTTCAGTTCAACACCCTTGCCGAAGATGTCGGTGCCGAGGAAGCCCGCCTTTTCGGCGTCGGCGATTGCCTGGTTGAGCCGTTCGGCGGGCAGGCCGAACTCGCCGCGGCAATAGATAAAGGAATGCGTCGCGCCGATGGCGTAGGAGGCGATCATCACGCCCTCCACGACGATGTGTGGGTCCCACTCCATAATCGCGCGGTTGTTGAAGGTGCCCGGCTCGCTCTCGTCCGCGTTGCAGCAGACGTATTTCGGGCCGGGGATATTCGGGACGAAGCCCCACTTCGTGCCGGTGGAGAAGCCCGCCCCGCCCCGCCCGCGCAGGCCGGAACGCTTCACCCAATCGGTCACCTCGGCGGGCGTCAGTTCGGTGACGGCGCGCCGCCAGCCCGTGTAGCCGCCCCGGCTCAGGTAATCGTCCATCTCCCACGACCCTGCGCGCCCGACATTCGCCGTCAGGAACGGCTCGAAAGGTGCGACGGTCGTTGTTTCTTCCATAACCGAGGCCATTGGTTCTCCCTACCCCCCGGCCCCCTCCCGCGAGGAGGGGGTGTCTCATGTATAGGCTTGTAGCATTCCCCTGAACGCCACGGCATCGCGACGAGGCAACCCCCTTCCTCGCGGGAAGGGGGCCGGGGGGTTAGGTTCCCCGCAATTCCTTCACCAATTTCGTAACCTTCTCGTCAGTCATCTTCTCGTGATAGTCCGTGTTGACGCGGAGGGCGGGCGCGCCGCCACACGCGGCGAGGCACTCAATCGTGCGGAGGAGTGTCACCGCGCCATCCGGTGTCGTTTCGCCGACCGTAATGCCGAGTTCCTGCTCCAGCCGCGCGAGGATGCGTCTGCTGCCCCACAACGCGCAGGAAAGATTGTCGCAGACCTCGACGATGGCCGCGCCAACGGGCTGCGTGAAGAACATCGTGTAAAACGTCGCGAGGCTGTGGACGTGATGCGGCGAGACGCCGAGCAGCGCTGCGACCTCCGCCGACGCCTCTGCCGGTACATAGCCGATCTCGTCCTGTGCCAGTCGGAGCGCATCGAGGATCGCCGATTGCACCTTCGGATACTTCGTCTTTAGCGCGAGAATCGTCTCCCGCGTCGCATCGCTTAGCACAGCGGGGGTGCCTGGTGGCCCGTTTTCGTCCGCCTGATTCGCGGCACGGGTGGCTATCGGGGTGGAATCAATCATCGGTCTACTTCCCCCATCACCGGATCGAAACTGCCGATGATCGCGACGAGGTCGGCAACCAGGCCGCCTTCAGAGCAGGGGCCGAGCGCGTGGAGCGACGCGAACGAGGGCGCGCGAAAGTGGCAGCGGTACGGTCGGCCCGTACCATCCGACAGCAAGTAGACGCCGAACTCGCCGCGTGGCGACTCGATGCACTGGTAGACCTCGCCGATCGGCGGTTTGTACCCTTCCGTCACCAGTTTGAAGTGATGGATCAGGGCTTCCATGCTGCGCTCGATCTCCGCGCGCGGCGGCAGGGCAATTTTGCGGTCGCTCGTCAGGATCGGGCCATCCGGGAGGCGGTCGAAAGCTTGCCGGGCGATCTTGACACTTTCGCGCATCTCCGCGACACGCACGAGGTAGCGCGCGTACACATCGCCCTGCGTCCGTATCGGGACATTGAACTGGTACTGCTCGTAGTCCGCGTACGGATCGTCGCGCCGGAGATCCCAGTCAATGCCGCTCGCCCGCGCATTCGCCCCGGTCGCCCCGAGCGCGATGGCATCGTTGGCGCTCAGGACACCGACACCGACCGTCCGCTCGCGGAAGAGTTCGTTATTTGTCAGGAGCGATTCGTACTCGTCAACATGCGCGGGCATCGCCTTCAGGAATTCGTCGCACTTGCGCAAAAACTTCTTTGTCAGGTCGTTCTGCAAGCCGCCGGGCCGGATGAAGCTCGTCATCATCCGCGCGCCGGAGATCTCCTCAAAGAGATCGAGCAACGCCTCGCGCTCGCGGAAGCAGTAAAAGAGGGCGCTGAGCGAACCGAGGTCCACCGCCTGGGTGCCGAGCCAGACGAGATGGCTGGCGAGGCGGCCCAACTCGCTGAGCAGGATGCGAATTACGCGTGCCCGCGCGGGAATTTCGACCTCCATCAGTCGCTCGACCGCGAGCGCATAGGCAAGGTTCATGTTAAGTGGCGAGAGGTAATCAATCCGGTCGGTCAGCGTCACGGCCTGCCAGTAGGTCTTCTCCTCGACCGTCTTCTCGATGCCCGTGTGGAGGTAGCCGATCTCCGGCTGACAACTGATTACCGTCTCGCCGTCCAGTTCGAGCACGAGCCGCAGAACGCCGTGCGTGCTCGGGTGCTGCGGCCCCATATTGACTTTCATCCGTCCCGGATGAGTCGTCGGTAGTCGGTAGTCGGTAGTCAGTGGAGCAACGTCGGATGCCGTCGCGGTCTGACCGCTATTCTGACTACTCTTAAGCATCCGCTTTCCTCCGGTTGCTGGTGATTGCCGCGACGGTGTGCGTGAACTCGACCGGCTCGCCACCGATGCTCATATCCTTGCGCAGCGGGTGACCGACCCATTCTTCCGCAAGCATGATGCGCCGCAGGTCCGGGTGGCCGCTGAAAGTGATGCCCATCAGGTCGTAGATTTCGCGCTCGAAGAAGTTTGCGCCCGGCCAGAGTGGGACGACCGACGGCACGACCGCATCATCCTCCGGCACGAAAACGCGCAGCCGCAGCCGCACCGCTCCCGGTGGCCGCGCCGCGAGGTGATATAGAACGCCGAACCGGGGCGTACCGCGCACGATCTGCCCCGGCATCGCGACGGGGTAGCGGAGCGTATCTATCGCGGTGATGTCGGACAGGCGCGCGAAGCCCTGCGTCTCCTTCAGCCACGCGACGGTTTCGTACAGCGCGTCGGACGCGATGGTCGCGGAGGCTTCACCCCGTTCCTCGTCCCACGCGAGAAGGGCATCGCCGTGCGCCGCGAGGGCATCGTGCAGGGTTGGGTCGGGCAGCGTCATGCGGTCCCCGCCTTGATGCGCGCCTGCAATTTGATGATCGAGTCCATCAACGCCTCAGGGCGGGGCGGGCAACCAGGGACGTACATATCCACCGGGACGATCTGATCCACACCCTGGATAACCGCATAGTTGTTGAAAACGCCGCCGCAGGAGGCGCAGTCGCCCATTGAGATCACCCATTTCGGATCGGGCATCTGGTCGTAGAGTTGCCGGAGCACGGGGGCCATTTTGGTCGAAACGCGCCCGGCGACGATCATCAGGTCCGCCTGGCGCGGCGAGGCGCGGAAGACCTCCGCGCCGAAGCGCGAGACATCGTGCGTCGAGCCGGTGGTAGTGATCATCTCGATCGCGCAGCAGGCGAGGCCGAAGGTGAGGGGCCAGAGCGAGTTCGCCCGTCCCCAATCGGCGAGGCGGGTGAGCATTACGCCCGGCGCACCATCTTTGCTGTGTGCTGCCGCTACTGCCATTCCAGCCCTCCGCGCTTGCGCGCATACCAGTACCCGAAAAGCAAAATGCCCAGAAAGACGAACATCTCCCCGAGCGCGTAGGTGCCGAGATTGCGGTACGTCACCGCCCACGGATACACGAAGACCGCCTCGACATCGAAGACGAGGAAGAGTAGCGCGACGCGATAGTAACGCACCGGCAGTCGTTGCCGCCCCGGCGCCGAAACCGGCTCCGCGACGCCGCTCTCATACGGCAGGCTCGTCCCGCGCCGCTGTGGTCCGAGCAGTGCCGAGACCGTGAGGACGGCGATGGCGAAAAGGAATGCGACCCCCGCGAGGATCAGCAACCCGAGATAACTTGCTGGCACTGGTTTCCCCCGGCCTGGCATCGTGCCACGAGCGGCGACCAACGTCGGAACGATCCTGCGTTGTATGATACTGCACAACCGATTGTTTGAAAATGCACGAACTTCTGCCGCGGACGCGTAACGAGACCGCGACGTACAGCCGCATCGGCGTGAACGATGCCGCATTCGTTTAGGGTGATTCTTGGAAGTACTGAGCCGATAAGCATCTGGTGGTGGCAGGCTGAAGCCCCCCACCACCAATTCTCGGATGGTCAGCCGCCGACGTTCGTCGAGGTGATGAGGCTGTTGACGATCTTCGCTTGGCCGCAAACGACGCACGTCCCTTGCTCGCGGTCGAGGTCGCCGTGGTCGGCGAGCGGTTGCGCGACTGCGGCGATAGCCTCCGGGGTGGCCTGCGCGCGTGCTGCGAGACAATCGTCGCAGGTTGGCGCGTCCGCCGTTTGCTGCAATGCCGCATGAATCTGGTCACTGTCGTTCATGGAATTCGCCTTCCAATCCATACCCCACGCTGGGGATCAATCCGCTACCTCTTGCCACATATGCAAGAACGCGGCTATCGCTACCTTCACGGTAGCGGATTCCCCTCATTGCTCACTACGCCGGTTTGACCTGATCCACGGGGACGGCACGGTCGCGGGGCGGGTCGTCCTCATGCGGGCCGAAGACGACGCCGCACTGGAGGAGGATATTTGCGTATGGCGTCAGTTCCGCAGTGCGGACGGCGGCGCGGGCGCGACGGGCCTCCTGCTTTAACGCAACGTGCGTCATCGTCCGCAGTGCGATGCCCTCGGCATCGAGGAAGGCGCGCAGCTCGGCATGGAATTTCGGCGCGAACTCCGCCTGCTCCTCCGCGACAATCGCTGCCTCGACCGCCAGTTCGAGAAAGATCGCGCGCAATGTCTGCATCATCGTCGGCACGCCCGCGACGAGGGCGAGGTCAATCCGCTCCGGTTCGGCGGGGATCGGTAACCCGCCGTCTGCCACGAGTAGCAAATCCGTGTGCCCAAGCCGCGCGATCGCGGCGGAAAGGGGCGCGTTGAGCAGGGCAGTGCGTTTCATTTGGCTTCCTTCCTGTCCGTCATCCCCGCCGACTGTGCAGATGCAAGCATCTTACCGTATCCTATGGGTGTCCATATCCGTACTACGTGCGTGATGAATGCGAGACGAATGATGGCGAATACCGACGTGTTGACAAGCGAACCAGTGACACTCACGCCGCGTGTGCGCTCCGCACTCGACGGCTGGCAAGCAGATCTGCTCGATCTCACTAGAGCCAATCCACTACTCGTGTTCAAACCCGGAAGGCATGGCCTCGCGCTTGCCCAACCGACGCCGGATGTACTCTTCGCCGGACTCGTTCATCACGATCTCGGCTATGCTGTGTATCGGCCGGATCTCGCCGCTCGCGCACTCTCAGTCGATGAGCAATTGGCACTCGTGCTCGCTGACACTGACGCCGAAGATGCCGAAACGGTGCCGCCGACACCCGCGCCGCTGGGGATACGGACGCCGCGCCCGGATGAAGTCGTCGTTACAGGTGAGCCGAAGAAGATCGAAACGACGCTGTATCGATTCCGCCTCAAGTCTCGCTCGTTATTGCAAGAGCAGGGGACGAACGTGCTGTTCGTCGCATTCGGTGCCCTCGATTGGGTGGAGTCCAGCTTCAGTGATGACCGTGTCCTTAGTCCGCTGTTGCTCATATCCGTGCGTCTCGACAGGGAAACCTCCCGCGCGCCCTACCGACTCCTGCCACTCGATGGAGAGGTGATTCTCAATCCCTCACTGGTCCAGAAAATGGCGCGCGATTTCGGCCTACTCTTGACGCTGCCGGAAGAAGAAGATCGCGACCTGACGCTTGATACCACGCTAGATCATCTGCGGAAGCAAGTTGCCGCCCAGCGCGATTGGCAGATCCGGTCCGAGGCATATCTCGGCCTCTTCTCCTTCGCCAAGTATGCGATGTATGCCGATCTGGAAGCGAACCGGGAGCGCGTTGGTAGCCACCCTATCGTCCGGCTTGTCAGCGGTGAAGAGACGGGGTTGCCGGACGTGATCGCAGATTTGCCGACTGCGGAATATCTCGACGCGCACACGAAGCCGTCCGAATCCTCCCAAGTGATGGATGCAGACGCGAGCCAGCAGGAGGCGATCGCGGCGGTGAAGCACGGTGCGGACCTCATCATCCAAGGGCCGCCGGGGACGGGCAAATCGCAGACGATCACGAATATCATCGCCGAATCCCTCGCGGCGGGGAAAACCGTCCTCTTCGTCAGCGAGAAGATCGCCGCTCTCAAGGTCGTGGCGAAACGGCTCGCAGAGGCGGGGCTGGGCGAGTTCTGCCTCGAAGCGCATAGCCAAGACGCCAATAAAGCCGTCATTATCAAGGAGTTGGCGCGTACCCTGCAGGCAGGGCCACCGCGAGCGGCTGATGACGGCGCACTCAACCTGGAGCGGTTGGCGGTCCTGCGCGGCGATCTCAACACGTTCGTCCACGCGCTCCATAACCGTGAGAACCTGCTCGGCATCTCCGCCTTTCAAGCGCACGGTGAGATTGCGCGTCGGGAGAACGCACCCGTCATCTCCTTCACGCTCTCGGATGTCGGATCACTCACGCAGCAGCGGCTCGCCGGACTTATCGAAATGGTGCGACGGCTCGAGCAGTCGGGGGCTGTCCTCCTCGCAGCTGATACCCATCCGTGGCGGGGCGCGACGACCACGGTATTCACGCCGCAAGTTCAGAATGAATTGCGTGACCATCTCGACCGGCTCGCGACAGCGGCAGATAGTCTCGCGGGTATGCAAGCCGATCTCTATACCCAGTGCGGCGTCGCCTATGCACATTCGCTCGATGCCGCCGCGTGGCTGCGCGGGCTGCTTGCGCTGCTCGACGCGGTGCGGACGCTTGATGTCGAGTCACACGATCTCCAAGCCCGCTGGTTCGTGCCGCAGCAACACGCGACACTGATGCCGCTGGCATCGGAAGCCGCCCGCCAGCAGGAAATCGCCTATGCGGGCCGCGCGACCCTCGTCACCCGGTTCAATGAAGGAATCTTCCCTGCAGCAACGGACGCGGTGGTCGCACGCTTCATCGGGCCGTATGCGGCGTGGACGCGCCTCTTCAACGCGGAGTACCGGCACGATATGCAGACGCTGCGTGCTTTGCAGCACGCACCGGGGCCGCTCCGCTATCAGGATGCACTTGAGGCGTTGCAAACCGCGCGCGATGTCCTTGCCGCCGAGCGGTGGTTAGCAGAGAACGCAGATGCTTGCAGGGAGTTCGGGCCGCGCTTTGTCGGCCCAACGACCGATTGGGCAGCGATCATCGGCGCGCTTGGATGGGTTGAGCAGATGCTTCAACATTTCGGAGGCCCGCCGCCTGACACGTTTGTGGACGCACTGCGCGCCGACATCCTGTTGGCAGTAACAGAGCGCACACGGCTCGACACCGCCTTTGGTGAGACGCATGCAATACTCGAGATCCTCCGCCCCACGTTTGAGTCGGCGGTATTCCGGATCGATGCACTGCCGATGGAGCAAGCAGAACTGCCAGAGATCGCGGCGTGGGCACGGCAGAAGCGCGCAACTCTGGCCCAACTGGAAGAATGGATTGATTATCGCGAGGCACGCGAAGAAGCGAGGAGATCGGGGCTTGACCCGTTCGTGGATGGGTTGATTCGCGCCCACGCGCCCCCGGCGACATGGCCAGACATATTCCTGCGACAGGCGTATACGCTCTGGCTCACATGGCGCTACACGGACGCCCCCGCACTGGCGCGATTCCGGGGGCATGCGCACGAGGAGATGATTGCGGAGTTCCGGCGACTGGATACGTGGCAGTTGCGCGCTGCGTCGCGGCGGATCGCCGTCCGGCTTGCGGCGAGAAGGCCGACGAACACTATCAATCCGCCTCCCCGCTCTGAACCGGCGATCCTGCTTCGGGAAGCGAGCAAGAAGCGGCGGTTTCGCCCACTCCGCAAACTTTTCGCGGATTTGCCGAATGTGTTGCCTGCCCTGAAACCCTGCATATTGATGAGTCCACTCTCCGTGGCGCAGTTCTTAGGAGAGTCCGCGATGCATTTCGATCTCGTCGTCTTCGACGAGGCGAGCCAGATCCTCCCGTGCGATGCCATCGGCGCAATCAGTCGTGGACGGCAAGTCGTTGTCGTCGGAGACAACAAACAACTGCCGCCAACGAACTTCTTTGGCACCACGTTGCAGACTCGTACCGAAAATGATGAGGATGAGTATGATGAAGACCCCGAAAGTGTTCTTGATGCCTGCACAAAGGTCGGCATGGCACAGAAGCGGCTGCTCTGGCACTACCGGAGCCGCCACGAGGATTTGATCGCCTTCTCGAATCACCACTTCTACGACGACGACCTCGTAACATTCCCCGCCCCGAACGCTAGTGTCCGCGCGGTCGAATTTGTCTATGTGCCGAATGGCGTATACGAGAGTCGCGCGAATCGTGTCGAGGCGCAGCGCGTTGTGGATCTCATCATCGCCCAGGTCCGTACCCACCCCGAAAAAACCCTCGGTGTGATCGCGTTCTCCGAGCCACAGATGACGGCAATCCAAGTCACACTGGATGCACGCAAGAAGGATGATCCGTCATTGGAGCCGTTGCTTAATGAGGACGGGCCGGACGGGTTCTTCATCAAGAATCTCGAAACCGTGCAGGGCGACGAGCGCGATGTGATCTTCTTCTCCGTCGGCTACGGTTTCGACGCTGCCGGAAAGTTCATCATGAATTTCGGTCCATTAAATAAGGAGGGTGGCGAGCGCCGACTGAACGTCGCAGTGACGCGCGCCCGCGACCATGTGAAGATGATCGCCTCGATCCAACCGCACGATATTGAACGCAGCCGCACGAAGGCGAAGGGCGTCCACCTGCTCCGCGCCTATCTGGAGTTCGCGGAGCGCGGCCCAATCACGCTGCTTGGAGAGATCACAGCGGAGGGGGGCGAGTCTGAGTCGCCTTTCGAGTCGGCGGTTGTCACGACTCTGCAGGCGCATGGATTGCGGGTGGTTTCGCAGGTAGGGGTCGGCGGGTTCCGCATCGATATCGGTATCAAGGATGAGGTGGCCGACCGCTATTTGCTCGGCGTCGAATGCGACGGCGCGACGTACCATTCCTCCAGGACCGCGCGGGATCGCGACCGGCTCCGGCAGCAGGTTCTGGAGAATCTAGGCTGGCATATTCATCGCATCTGGTCTACGGATTGGATCAAAGCCCCGGAACGTGAAACTGAGAAAGTGCTCGCCGCGCTCGCGAAAGCGCGAATGGATGTGTCGCCGGGCAATCAACGGGAGCCGCAGCTAGAACCAATGCGCGACCAGGGCAAGCCGACCTCCGACTCTGTGCCTGCATCGGCAACGTTCGCCTTGATCGAACCTTCATTGCCCCGGATCGCGCAGCCGTACACTGCGGTGACGCTCCCGCGTGGTGGTGATGCAGAGGCATTCTGGCAGGCGTCGCTCGACACGCTCGCACTGCTGATAGAAGAATGCGTGCGGGTTGAGGGGCCGGTACATCAAGACCGCGTGATCCGAGCAATCGCGTCAAGTTTCGATTTCGGACGTGCTGGATCGCGGATACAGAACAAGATATCGCGTGCCATCGACGTCGCTACCCGACGTGGTGCGATTGAGCAGCAGGAAACCTTCCTGTGGTCGCGTACGATGGGTGATCCTCCCGTGCGCGCGAGCGGCGGTCGGGCGATAGAGCACATCGCTCCCGATGAGGTCATCGAATGCATCACGGCGTTTCTCCGCGTTGCATTCTCCATCAGCCGTGATAATCTCGTGACGGCAGTTGCCCGTGAGTTCGGTTTTGATCGTACCGGGACGCACGTTGCGGCGGGGATTCGGGTCATGATTGATTGGATGGTTGCCGAAGGGTATACCGTTGATGTCGGCGGGCAGATTCGCCTGCACGACAAGCCACCGCAGTAGATGAGGGATCGCACCACGCTGCTTCGATTGACGACGATCGGCGACATCGCCGTAGACATCCGCATGGCGGCGGGGGAGGCGTTGACGCGGGGTGCGGACGCGCGGGGCGGTATCCGCCTGTCGCCCGGCGGGTCGGCGGCGAATGTTGCGGTCTGGACGGCACGACTCGGGGTCCGGGCGACGTGCATCGGTGCGGTCGGCACGGACCCGTGGAGCGCGTGGCTGCGCGACGATCTCCGGCGCGAGGGTGTAACCGTCGTCGGCCCACGGCGCGGGCGGACGGCGACGATCCTCACCTTCCTCCATGCCGACGGCGAGCGGACCTTCGTCACCGACCGCGCCGCCGCCCTTACGCTCCGTCCCGCCGATCTGCCGGACGGTGTTTGGGACGGTCTCGATTTCCTCCATCTCCCTGCATACTCGCTTTTCGAAGGGCCACTTGCGGAGACGGCGACACACGCGGCGCGTCAGGCGCGTGAGCGGGGAGTGGCGCTCAGTATTGATTGCTCATCCGCGAGCCTGCTGCGTGTCTATGGCCCGGCACGATTCGCCGCCCTGCTTGCCGACCTCCGGCCCGCTGTACTTTTCGCCAATCTGGACGAAGCGCGAGCCATCTTCGCAGCCGAATCGGCGACCGAGGCAGCGGCGGCGATGCGAATGGTCGCACAGATCGCGGTCGTCAAGCGAGGCGCGGCAGGCATTCTCGTCGCGTCTGCCGCCGGATGCGTGGCTGCGGCTGCACCGGCACCCGCGATAGACTCCACCGGGGCGGGCGATGCTCTCGCCGCCGCCTTCCTCGCCCACAGCGCGCACGATACCGATGTGGAGCGGGCGGCATGGGCGGCCGTCCGCCTCGCGGGTGCCGTCGTGCAAGGCGAAGGCGCCCGCCCTCCCGTTCGCATACGATAGGCGGCTCAATCGGTTTGTCAGTGTTAAGGGGGGATGGATGCAGATAGGGGATTTGTTAGATGTACGAGAGGATGTGCGGGCGGCGGTAGCGGCGGGGGAGCCGGTCGTCGCGCTCGAATCAACGATTATTTCGCACGGCTTTCCGTACCCGGAGAACGTGCGCTTGGCGCGCGACGTGGAAGATAGCGTGCGCGCTGCGGGGGCCGTGCCCGCGACGGTCGGGTTAGTGGACAGGCGAATCGTTGTCGGGCTGGACGCGGCGCAGATCGAGCGATTCGCGCGGGATCGGGAAGCGGTGAAGGTCAGCCGTCGCAATCTCGCGGCGACGCTCGTCAGCGGTCGTCTCGGCGCGACGACGGTGGCGGGGACGATGCTTTGCGCTCAGCACGCGGGCATTCGCGTCTTCGCGACAGGTGGCATCGGCGGCGTTCATCGCGGCGCTGCGACGACGATGGACATCTCGGCGGACCTGACCGAACTGGCGCGCACGCCCGTCTGCGTCGTCTGCGCGGGGGCGAAGAGCATCCTCGATTTGCCGCTGACGCTCGAATACCTCGAAACACAGGGCGTGCCGGTAATCGGCTTCGGCACCGATCACTTCCCCGCCTTCTACACGCCGGACAGCGGACTCGATGTGCCGGTACGGGTGGAGACGGCGGACGAGGCGGCGGCGGTGGCGGCGCAGCATTGGGCGCTTGGCGGTGGCGGCCTCGTCGTCGCCGTGCCAATCCCGGCGGCGGACGCGCTCGATGCAGCGT
>JBBSFO010000020.1:0-18988 GCA_038238655.1 Thermomicrobiales bacterium
CAGACCGCGAGTCCATCGTACAACCAAAAGGTTCCTGCGCGACCGATCACGGCGACCAAGCTCAGGAAGGTCACCGCTACCAACAGGTTTGCGCACCAATTCGTAACGGTCACGAAGCTCATGGCCGGCCCGCGGCTCTCGAGCGGATAGATTTCTGAAATGATCAGCCAGAAGATTGGCCCGAGACCCATCGCAAACGAAGCGACGTAGATCAGCAGACTCCCGATCGCCACCTCGCTCTTGATACGTGCGAGCTGCGGAAAGTGGAAAGCGGCGCCCAAGATCGCCAGGCCAATAATCTGGCCCGCAACGCCGATCAGTAACAACGGCCTTCGTCCCACGCGATCCAAAAGGAAGATGGACAGGATGTGGAATACCCACATCACGCCGCTCAATGCCGCTCCCGCCAGGATCGCGGATCCTGCAGACGCGATGCCGACAAATTTGAAGATCGTCGGGGCGTAATAGATGACCGTATTGATGCCGGTTATCTGCTGGAAAACGGCCATCCCAAGGCCGACACCCATCGCCATCCTCAGGGATGGCTGGAGGAGGCCGGCGATCCCGCCTTTGCCTTTCTTGCCCAGGCTCTCGCGAATGTCGGCGATCTCCGCGTCCACGTCCGATGCAATGCGCACGCGCTGCAAGATTCGCGTCGCCTGCTCCATCTTCGCTTTGCTGATCAGCCATCGGGGACTGTCCGGTAAGCGCCACATCCCAATCACCAGAGCGACCGATGGTATGGCCGCCAGGCCGAACATATACCGCCAATTGTGGGTGGAGGAAAACGCGTAGTCCACGAGGTACGCGATCACGATGCCGGAGGTAATCGCCAACATGTTGACGGCGACGAGTGCACCGCGGACCCGTGCCGGCACCAGTTCCGCGATGTACATCGGAGAGATGAAGGAAGCGAGGCCGATACCAAGCCCGCTGACGACCCTGCCGGCGATCAACCATGCAACGGTCGGCGCAAAAGCGGTGCCGATGGCGCTCGCAGCGAAGATCATACCAGCCCAAATGAGCGGTCTGCGGCGCCCGAAGCGATTCGTCAGAACGCCCCCGGCGGTTGCGCCGACAATGGCGCCGATCAAAACGACGCTGACAACAATTTCCTCCATGGTGGCGGAAAGGGAAAACTGGTCCTGGACGAACAGGATGGCCCCGGAGATCACGCCCGTGTCGTACCCGAAGAGCAGTCCTCCGAGGGAGGCGATGCCTGTCGCGACGTACACAAGAGGCTTTACGTCCGATTTCGCCTTCGGTGTCATTCGTCCTCATCCTTTCCGCATACGCACGCGCAGTCCGCGCTCGCCTGCGCGCGATGCGACCAATCTGTGCTTCGTGTGGCGCGAACGTCGCAGCCACGGCGTCTTGTGCTTGCACGGATTGCACCGGCGATGCGACGAATTCTCCTCGATGTGCATCCTGCAGCGGTTATTGAGCTCGGTTCGTACTGGCGGAATCGGCTCCCCATTCGCATCTGTCGCTGTCGTACTGGTCCAGCGCGGAGATGTCCCGCGATGGCCGCGAGGCAGGCGACGTTTTCCCACAGGAAGAGGTCGTGCCCATCGGAACATCACGCAGGTCAGCGTCGGCATCCACGCGGTGAGCGCCCACAGGTGGCAGGAGCGGCGCGGATTTAGGGCTGCCATTTCAGAGCAGTTTACGGATCGCCTCCAACTCCTGCCGCCGTTTTGCCGTGGTCTGAGGATAGGCCATCTGAAGGTCATTGAACGCATCGAGGACAATCTGCGAGACAATCAACCGGGCATTTTTCTTGTCGTCGGCTGGCACGATATACCAGGGCGCGTGCGCGGTGCTTGTCGCGGTCAGGCACGCCTCATACGCCGTGATGTACTGGTTCCAGTATTTCCTCTCATGCATGTCCGCACGGCTCAATTTCCAGTTCTTCTCGGGATCATCAATGCGCGCGATGAATCGCTTTCGCTGTTCATCCTTCGACAGGTGGAGGAAGACCTTGATGATCCGGGTGCCGTTCCGATGGAGATGCTCCTCGAGGCCCACGATGGAACGATAGCGCTCCTCCCAGACGCGCTGTTCTGTGAGCAGTTCCTCCGGAATCCCCTGCGCGTGGAGAATCTCCGGATGCACGCGCACGATGAGCACCTCCGCGTAGTAGGAACGATTGAAAATGCCGATCCGCCCGCGCTCCGGCAGACGGCGGGTCGTGCGCCAAAGGAAATCGTGCTGCAACTCCTCGGCACTGGGCTGTTTGAAACTGAAGACCTCGCAGCCTTGCGGATTGACCCCGGACATGACGTGCCGGATGGCACCGTCCTTGCCGGCAGCGTCCATCCCCTGAAAAATCAGCAGCACGGCATAGCGGTTGGACGCGTAGTGCAGCCGTTGCAGCGCACTCAACGCCGCAATGCGTTTTCCCAAGAACTTGTGATACCGCTTCTTCGACGTGTAGAAGGACTTCACAATCGTTGGCCACTCGCCGAGGTTGACCGTGTCTCCGGATCGCACACGGAAATCCTGTGCATTGATTTTCATCGTCATCCTTCCAGCCATCTCAGCGCGCGCTGCGCGTCCATTCACGTGACACGGCAGCTGGTCGCCTACTGTTGCACCACCGTCAGGCAATCCTCGGAAGCGTCACCAACGCGGGGCGTCTCCCCAGGGTTTGGGTGGCCGCAGGGGACTGGGGCTCGCGCTAGGCGTGGGCTGCAGGGCCGGTTTCGGTATCGCCCCCATGCTCCTCGGCCGCCTTACCACCTTCCATCTCGCGATAGTAGTCACGCCAGATGACGCGATGCAGACCGAGAGAGCGTGGCAGCCGTTGCAGGCCCGGGAGGACCGGTATCAGGAGCAGGATGAGGGTCAGGACGAAGATCACCACGGCGACCGCGACATCAGCATTCGGGCCATTGAACGGTGCCGCCCGTACCTGATACCAGAGCGTGTAGAGCCAGAGCCACGCCTGGCCCGGATAGGGTCCCGGTTCGTTCATCATCCCCCACTGATTCCCCGCAAGATGCTCGCTCCTGGCCTTGTCAGGCAGCGCGCGCTCGCTGAGGAAGAGCAGCGGCTGCGTGTAATCCGTCTGATAGAACGCGCCGTTCGCGAGCAGGGTGCCATCCAGCGCACCGCTCCGGGCGTTGGCGAGCAGCGAGTTGAACAGCATCGGCAATGGCCCGTAATCCCCTGCGGGGAGGATGAGGTTGCCCGCGGCGTCAAGGGCTTTGCTGGTGTTCATTGCGAGCGCGGCGCCGTAGTTGGTCGTCCAGGCGCCCTGCTGCTGCGCGGAGGCCACCTTGTAGGTTGCGACCGCGTTCCGGACATTCGGGTCCTGGATCGTCGCAAGCGGGCCATAGACATAGACCTGCGCGGTATCGAGGGGAGCTGAGACGCCGGCCAGCCGCTGCAACGAGAGCGGACCAAGGTACTGCGCCGAGCCCGTGCTCGTGTTGTAGGGTGGACCGTACCCGGCGATCGCACTGCTCCCATCCAGTTCGGAGAGTGAGACGGTGGTGAAGCCCACGGGGTCGGTCTGCGCCACGCTTTGGAGCGTGAGCGGCCGCTCATCCCCCGATGAGAATACCGCCGCGCAGAGCATCACGAGCACCAGCACCACGATACCCACGACGGTAATCTCGCGCACCAGATCATAGGGGGCCATCCGCACGCCGCGATAGTACGCCGCCTGGGTCATGCCCTGCTGGTAGGCCGTAGGCTGCTCCCCGCGCGCCGGATAGGGGCGGACGACCCCCCGCAGCCGGACGCACACGACGTGCACCACGAGAATGACGAGGATCGCCGCGGGCAGGAGGAAGATGTGGTAGCCATACATCTTCCCGAAGTCCAGCGGATTGAAGAAGCGACCAATCCCAATGGCATTCGTCAGATCCTTGGCCGAGACCGCGATCCATTGGGTATCGAAGTTCGTTTGTGACAGGTAGCCGGTGAACGCGGCGACAATACTGACGACGAAGGCGAGGACGCCGGTCATCCACGTGCGGGCGCGACCATCGCGCCATGCGCCCATGAAGAATGTCGTCCACAGGTGCAGCGCCATGAAGAAGAAGAAGGCCTGCACACTCCAAAAGTGGACGCTATTGACGAAGTGTCCGACCGCGCTCGTGTGCCACCATTGCGGCCCAAAGAGCGCGAGCACGATGCCGCTGACGATGATGACGACGAAACTGGCGAGCGTCGCCGCGCCGAGGAGATAGAGCGATGACCGGACGTATGCCGGCTGCCGCTCCGGAAGGACATGCTCGATGGGGAGGCTGCGTTGCAATCGCTGCCGGAGTGCGAGGGTCCAGTTGGACATGATGGCGTCCCCTCATTCTTGCTCGTCGCTCGGCAGCTTGGCCCACAGGCCAATGCCAAACACGACGAGCATGCACGCGATCACGATGAGGTTCGGAATGGTGATGAACAGCGCGCCAATCGGTACGTTGTCGGGCATGGCATCTTCCTCCTGACCTACGGGATCGCAATAAGACCCCTGCCCACATTTTCCCAATCCACTTGCTGGCATGCCCATTCCAGGACATTCCCGCGGCTGCTCAGCTGCGGATCGTGCGCTATCCCCCAGCGGAGGAGTGTTCCGGCAATGCCGCTGACTCCCACGGTCGTGATGATGTATGCTCCGGCCTCGCTGCGGAGCCCTGCCACCCCTTGCGTCTCATACGATACGCGGAGTCGCTTGGCATTCGCCGGGTCCGTTGCGAGCCACTGTGTGACAATCGTCGTCGCTGTTTCGTCATCCATATCCTCGCCCTTTCGGCGTGCCGTGCGCTGCAGTTCCCGTTGTGCCGGCATGATCCGCGTCTATCGGTCCCCTCAATGCGCTAACTCGTCGGCGCTTGCCCAAGCGTCACCTTGATGTCCTGCTGCTGTTTGTTGCGCAGGATGGTGAACGTCACCGTGTCGCCCGGCTTGTGCGAGAGCAACAGACCGACGAACCCTTCTTCACCCTGGACCGTCTGCCCGTCGAATTTGACGATGATGTCGTCCGCCTTCAGGCCCGCTTTATCGGCGGGGGAGCCCGAGGTGACGGTGCCGATGCCGACGCCGGTATTCGCGGGCAGTCCCAACTGCGCGTCCTGCTGCGGGTTGAGCGAGCCGGTTGCGACGCCGACGAAGGGGCGCGGCACGGGCTGACCGGCGATCAGCGCATCTGCCACCGGCTTGGCCGAGTTGATCGAGATGGCGAAGCCGATCCCCTGCGCTTGGCTGCTGCCCAGCGTGTTGATACCAACGACTTGCGCCGCCGCGTTGAGCAGGGGGCCACCGCTGTTGCCGGGGTTGATCGCCGCGTCCGTCTGAATGAGGTCCACGAGGAACGGGCCGCCCACACTATTGGACCCGCTTCCCGACGACCCACTGCCTGACGATCCGCTGCCCGGCTCCTGTGCCACCCGACCGAGGGCCGAAACTACCCCGGTCGTCACCGTCGGCCCACCTTGGAGGGCGAGGGCATTGCCGATGGCGACGAGCGGGTCGCCGACCAGTAACTTGCTCGAATCGCCGAGCGGGACCGTCGGGAAATCGCCGTTGCCGCTGATCTGCACGACGGCGAGGTCTCCCTGCATATAGGTGCCGACAATCTTGCCGTCGTAGGTCTTGTTGTCCGTCGTCGCGACGGTCAGCGAGTTCGCGCCCTCCACGACGTGGTTGTTCGTCAGGATGTAGCCGCGCTTGTCGAAGATGAAGCCGGTGCCGACACCGGCGGGCACCGCAGCACCATTGGCCTGACCAAACTTCCCCTGCGCCATCTGGTTATTCGTGATCTGCACGACCGCCGGGCGCACCTTCTGGTTGATCGCCGCGACGGAGAGCGGCTGACCGCCCGCCCCGACAGGGGCGCTGATCAGGGACGTGCTCGGGGTCGCGCTGGTGCCGGCATTGGCGATCGGGCTCACGCTTGCGCTCGCCGTTGTCGCGCTACTTGTGGCGCTCGGCGCCGCTGTGGTCGCGACGCTCGGCGCAACGGTCGCAATGGCCGCCGTGGTGGGCGCGGTCGTTGCTGAGGCCGTTGTCGCGCCGGTCGTCGGTGCAGCGGTCGAGGCAGTCGTCGGCGCGAGTTTCGTGGGGGATGATGAACTCCCCCCGAGACTGCACGCACTCAGGGTGAGCGCGAGCAGGAGGCCGAGAAGGCTCGGCAGGAGACGGATGCGTATCGAGGACATGGGCGATTGCTCCTTCGGCGGTGGATCACCGTTCAATCGATCAGACAGCCCTGCATCACCGTGTGTCGATGCCCGCTGTCTCCTCGTACGCGCTCTTCGCCATCGTGAGAACGATCTGTTCTCCGCCCGCCGCGTGCACCTGCGCGATCGGGATCGTCCGATGGTCGTGGTGCAGCAGCCCGGTTGCCACCACAATCCCCGTCGGCTTGCCATCCCCGTCGATCGCCACCTCGTGCAGCGTGCCGACGGTGTGGCCGTCCCGCGTGACCACCTTCGTGCCCGTGCCGACGCGGTAGTCCCACGCCCCGAGGCTACTCTCGGTCATCACCGTCTCATCCGTCGGGTCTTCGACACCGAACAGCCCGTCGCCCGCCGGGTCGTACACCCCCGCGCCCCCGCCGGATGCGGCGCCCTGCGTCGGCAGGACCATCCCCCCACCGATCCCCGTGGGAACGAGATAGCGCCATTCGGTCTGCTCGGTGTTCTCGCGAACGACGAAGTTGCGCTGCTCGAACTCGGGCATCGCGCGCACCTGCGCGGCGGTGAAGGCGAGGTGGAGGGTATGATCCGCATCCTCGCGCGCGATCGTCTCGATCGGTACGACGTAGTCGTGGTTATGGAACAGACCGCTCCGCAGGATGAACGACGCGATCGTTTGCGTGTGCGCATCGACGACGAGTTGATCGATCTTGCCGACCTCTTCGCCATCGGCGCTCCGCACCGTCGCACCCAGCTCGATGCTCTGCACCGTCGCTCCCAGTTTCATGCGCATGGTCGGTCGCATCATCTGTCGCTCCATTCCTGTAACATACGGCCGACGCATCACGCCGGCATCGCTGAACACCATTGCTGCTGGTCCGGGCAGCGAACCGCGCCGGCCCGGATTGCCGGGGGGTATCCGGGAAGCCTACTGCGGACGGGTGGTGATCCGGTCCACCGCCTCGCCTGTTGCGTCCACCGACCAGGAGTAGTTATCGCTGGTGTGATACTGGTCGAGGAGCGTACCCACGACCATTTCGCGCATCATGGTCGTCGCTCCCGGCATGTAATGCACCCCGACGCACAGATACTCCGGACCGCCCGCCTCCTTCACCCAGCGGGCGAACTGGGGATGTCCGGTCGGCAGGTCATCCGCGGCGAGGTCTGGCGTGCGACCGAAATAGAGGGGGAGATAGTCCGGGGCGCCATCGGGTGCGGGCCTGCACCTCAGGACGACGTAGATGCCCGTCTGGTGGGAGGCGATCCACTGGTCGACGGGGTAGGGACCGGCGAAGTCGAGGTCCCCCAATGTGATGCTCATCTGCTCACTCCTTTGGCAACGGTGTGACACGCCGTTGCCGTCTGTCTCCATGCTCATCTCAGTCTCCGTATGCGGCACACCACGCTGCGCCGAATTGCGGGCATCGTCTCATCGTGGGCGATGGCATTCCGCCGGTTTCGCCCCCTCTCCTTCCGTGATGCTGCGCGACATCCTTCTCGGCAGCGAGCGGAACCAGCGGGCGCGGCAATCGCGGTGCTGCGACCACCGTGCCCGCTGGGCGAAACAAGGGGAAGGGGGAGGAATGAGCGTCATAGGTCCTCGCCCGCTGCGACGAGGGGCTCGTCGCGGCGGTCTGGCACTGCTGCGTCGGCAGCGGGAAGTGCGTGCTGATGCGGGCCGCCATCCCGTTGCAGCGGAGAGGGGCCGAGCAGGGCCGCGATCGCGTCGAGCAGGTAGTGCAGCGCGAACGGCTTCTTCACTACCTGACAGTGCAGCGCGTGCAGCACATCGGCATGCACCGGAAGCACAGGCTCTCCGGTGACGATGAGCGCGGGGATGTGCGTGGTCTCGATGTCGCCCCACAGGTGCGTGAGGAATGCCCAGCCGTCATTGCGCTTCGCCAACCAGCGATCGAGGATGACGAGCGCGGGCTGGTAGCGCTTGACCAGCGCGTGGACCGACACCACGTCGCACGGGCGACAGCGCAGGGTGCGGTAGCCTGCGTCGGTGAGCAGGGTGTGCATCTGCGCGAGGAAGGCGGGGTCGTTGTCGAGGAGCGCGATCCGTGGGGCCGTCATCCGGCCCTCTTCCCGCAATGCTGGATGAGGCGACACGAGCAGAGATTGGCGGAATGCCGCCTGACCGTGGGACGCTTGGTCGTCATCAGCGCTACGTGAACAGCATAACACATTGCGAACGGGTTCACGCATCATCTGAGCAATCTACAGAAACCGACACATTCAATCGTATCCGAGTATTTTGATCACCTAACGACACCGTGGAGAGGAACTTGGTGGTATACTGATCATGTCAAGTTCTTGACCCCCGCTCGACACCCCCGACATTGTGGTCCGCGCCGCGAAGGCGCAGGCGATGCGAGAATCTTTTGGGTCGCAGACCGCCATGCACCATCCGGTGTGTGCGAGACGCGAGGAGATCCGCATGGTCACGACACTGGACGGGCACGCCCCGCCGAAACGTCGCCCCGGCCCCAAACCATGGGGGCGCACCGTCGTCCCCCTGACCATCACCGTCACCCACGCCCAACGCGCCGAGCTGGAAGTGCGCGCGGACGCGGAGCGGACCAGCATCAGCACGGTCGTGCGTCGCTTTGTCGCCGCTGGGCTCGCCGCCGGTGGCCTGTTCGGCCTCTTTCTCGTCTCGACACTGATCGAGATCTTTCTCCTGCGCCGCAACGGCGCGGGTATCCCACGGGCAGCGAAGGAGTCATAGCATGGACGCACATTCTCTCAAAGGCATGGCGGTCGTCTCCATCCAGGAGGGCACGAAACTGGGCACGGTCCAGCAGCCCCTCCTCGATCTCACTGCCCGACAGGTCGTCGCATTGCGCGTCACGGGCGACGACGGGACCTTCATCGTCCCTTTCGACGCGGTGACAGCGATCGGCGCCGATGCGATCACCGTGGCGAGCAGCACAGTGACGCAGACCCCGAGCGGCGGCACTGCGGCGGATGAACTGCGCGACCTCGACGCGCTCGGCAAACTGAAGATAGTAGATCACGCCGGCACCTTCCTCGGCACGGTGAGCCACGTCGAGATCGATCCGGTACGTGGGGCGATCACCCAGCTCGCGGCGCACACGGGCGGCATGCTGGGGATGGGCGGGACGACCACGCCGATCGACGCGCGGGCGATCATCAGCGTCGGGCCGGAGTTGGTGACGGTGAACACGGAAGCCTCGGTCCTCGCCGCCTCGCCGTGAGGGGTGCCCGGCTTCCTGGCGGCTGGATGGTGACGGGAGAATTTGGTGCTGCCACAGTGTCCCTGGTAATAGGCGAGCTTTATCGCATGTGAGATGCGCACCCCGTGCGCAGTGAGGATTCGATGAACATGACCACCGATACGAAGGACCATGCGGAAGAGAGCGAGAAAGCGGGGCGACTGCCGAGCCTGGAGGAGCAGACACCCGGGCTCGACACCGCGCAGGATGCGCGGACCCTCCGTGACGCCAAGGCGTTCTACGGGGGCGCGGGTGAACCGGGCGATCCCCCCCTACCGGTGGCGGAACCGGACGAGAAAGCGCCACCGCGCGACGTGCAACCACCCCGATAGGGCCCGATTTCCACGAGAAAGAGGTTCAGCATGATCCGCCACATCCTCGTCCCGCTCGATGGCTCGCACCTCGCCGCCACCGCCCTCCCCTATGCCACCACCCTCGCCCGTGCCTCCGATGCGCGCATCACCCTCCTCGCCGTCGTCGCGTCTCTCCCCGAGCGCGCCGGCATCCCGAGCGTTGCCGCGCAGGAGGGAGACGGCCGCCATGTCACCGAGAGCACTGCCTATCTGGAGTCCGTCGCGTCCGCCATGCGCGCTGATGGCCTCGCGGTGACGACGGTCGTCCGTCACGGCAACCCCGCAAGCGAGATCCTCGCCGCGAGCGAGGATGAGGAGTGCTCACTGATTGTCATCAGTACCCATGGCCGGACGGGACTGGAACGTCTACGCATGGGAAGCGTCGCGCAGCATGTGATGCGCCACGCCATCATCCCGACCCTGGTCGTGCGACCGGGTGACGACGCGGCCACGGACGGCGTGGCGACGATCACGGAGATCACGATCACCCTCGACGGTTCAACACTGGCGGAGGAGGCGCTGCCGGATGCGGTGCAGATCGCCACGGCGCTCGCGATCCCGCTCACGCTGCTGCGGGTGATCCCGAATCTCACGGCGATGGCCAGCAGCGGATGGGGCGTCGGGTACTCCGCCTATTACCCCGCGACCGAGGAGATGGAGCGCGACGAGGAGCACGCGGTCGAGGAATATCTCGACGCCCTCGCCATGCGCCTGCGCGCGTCCGGCATCGCGGTGGGCACCCGCCAGGAGCGCGGCGTGACGAGCCGACCTGCGGAGGCGATCGCGGCGGTGCTGGCGGAGCAACCGGCCGGGCTGGTGATCATGGCGAGCCACGGACGCGGCGGGGTGCTGTGCTGGGTACTGGGAAGCACGGCGGAGGAGGTGCTCGATCATGCACCCTGTCCGATCCTCATCGTCCGGGCGGGCACAGCTGCGGTAGGGTCCGAGGCCGCATCCCGCTCTGCCGTCCAGTACGCGGGATAACCGATCGGGCGCCTACCTATACCGATCCCGACTGACCCGGCCCGCCTCCGTTTCTCGATGAAAGGACTCCCGACCCATGAACGGTTCCATCCGCCTCGGCACGATCCGCGGCATCCCGGTTTCGATCAGCGCCTCGTGGATCATCGTCTTCGTCCTCTTCCTCTGGTCGTTCGCGGCCGCCTACTACCCCGACCGCTATCCCGGGTGGACGACCCAGGCCTACTTCGCCGCCGGGCTGACGACGACGCTCCTCTTCTTCGCCTCCATCGTCGTCCACGAGCTCGGCCACGCGCTGGTCGCCTCCCGTTTCGGCATCCGCACGCGGCGAATCACCCTCCTACCAATTGGCGGGGCGGCGGAGATCGAGCGCGAGGCGGAGAAGCCCGCCGAGGAGTTCGCCATCGGCATCGCCGGCCCGGCCACCTCGCTCCTCCTTGGCGCCCTCTTCCTCGGCCTGCATTACGCCGCCCGACCGTTCAGCGTGCCGCTCGGCGGTATCGCCGTCTATCTGGGTGTGGTAAACATCGCCCTCGCCGCCTTCAACCTCATCCCGGGCTACCCGATGGACGGCGGGCGCATCCTGCGCGCCATCGTCTGGGCGCGGACGAAGTCGTACTCGCGCGGCACGCGGGTCGCGGCGAGCGCCGGTTCCCTGGTCGCCTACGGGTTCATCGCCGTCGGCGTGGTCCTCCTCTTCAACGGCCAGGTCGCGAACGGGATCATCCTCGCCTTCACCGGCTGGTTCGTCCTGACGGGCGCGCAGGGCAGCGTGCAGCAACTTACGCTCCAGCAGGAGCTGACGGGCGTCACCGTGGAGCAGGTGATGACGCGCGACTTCGCCGTCGTGCAAGCGGGGACGACGCTCGCGCAGGTGATCGAGGGGACCTTCCTCGCGCACAACACGCGCGTCGGGGCGGTCGAGCAGGCGGGCCGGTTCGTCGGCATCGTCACGCTGAGCGACGTGATGCGCGTGCCGCAGGATCGCTGGCCGGGGACGGCCGTCGAAGCGGCGATGGTCCCGCTGGCGCAGCTGACCTCGGTGGGTCCCGCCGACCAGGTGCTCGCCGCGCTCGAACGGATCCATGGCGGGAGTTTCAATCAGCTCCCGGTCGTCGCGGCGGGCCACATCGTCGGTCTTCTCACCCGTAGCGACCTGCTGCGCTTCATGCAGTTGCGCGCAGCGCTGCACCTGCCGCCGACCACCGGCGACGACAGCAAGCCGCCACCGCTCATCGAGAAAGCCGCGCAGCCGATGTGACCGGCGGGTGAATGTATGACTGCAGCGAACGCCGCCGCGATCTCCTTGCACAGCACTGCGCTCGTAGGCAGGAGGGAGTGCTCGCGTGACCGACCGCGCAAGACGAATGGACCGGCATGTACTGACCATCAACCCCGGCTCCTCCAGCCTCAAGGCCGGGCTCTATCGGATTGGGATGGGGGAGCATCTCGTGGTCGCGGCGCGTGCCGAGCGGATCGGCATCCCGGGAAGCCGCCTGATGGTCACCGACGCGAGCGGCGCCACGCTGCTCGACCGGCGGGAGGACGTACCCGATCATGCCGCTGCGCTCCGGGCGCTCTTCGCCTGGCTGCGCGACTGGCGCGACGCGCGACCGTTCGCCGCCGTGGGGCACCGGATCGTCCACGGGGGTATGCGCTACCGGGAGCCGCAGCGGATCACGCCGGAGATGGTCGCCGCGCTGCGGGAACTGACGCAGATCGACCCCGACCACCTGCCGCAGACGCTCGGCATCATCGAGGCGGTCGGTCGCGCCTACCCTGATGTGCCGCAGATCGCCTGCTTCGACACGGCGTTCCACCGCGACATGCCGCCCGTCGCGCGGCACTATGCCCTCCCGCCCGCGTATGCGGCGCTGGGCATCGTCCGCTACGGGTTCCACGGCCTTTCGTACGAGTACATCATGGATACTCTCCGTGGGATAGATCCCGCAACGGCGGATGGTCGCGTGATCATCGCCCACCTCGGCAACGGGGCGAGCATGGCGGCGGTGCGGGGCGGCATCGGCGTCGATACGACGATGGGCTTCTCGCCGACGGGCGGCTTGGTGATGGGCACGCGCACGGGCGACCTCGACCCGTCGGTGCCGCTCTACCTCGTGCAATCCTGCGGCATGTTGCCCGCCGACGTGACCATGCTGGTCAATCGGCAGGCCGGCATGTTGGGCGTCTCTGGCACGAGCGGCGACATGCGCGACCTGCTGGAAAAGGAGGCCGACGACCCGCGTGCGGCCGAGGCGGTCGCGCTCTTCTGCTACACGGCGCGGAAGTTCGTGGGCGCGCTCGCGGCGGCACTCGGCGGACTGGAGACGCTCATCTTCACCGGCGGCATCGGCGAGCGCGCCGCCCCGGTGCGCGAGCGCATCTGCGCGGACCTCGCCTTCCTTGGCGTCGCGATCGACCCGGCGCACAATGCCGCGCACGCGCCCGTCATCAGCCGGGATGGCGCCGGGGTGACGGTGCGCGTCATCCCGACGGACGAGGATCTGATGATCGCCCGACATACCGATCGGCTCATCGCCGAGGGAGGGGCCCGTGACATTCATCTTTGACGCAACGATCTCCAGCGCAGTGCGCGCCGACCACCCGTTGCCCCAACCGGAGGGCACGGCGAGCGGGCCGCTCGCACCGGCACTGCTCGACCGGATGCAGCGCTACTGGGATGCCGCCAACTATCTGACCATCGGGCAGATCTACCTGCGGGAGAATCCGCTCCTGCGCCAGCCGCTCACCCTGGAGCAGATCAAACCGCGCCTGCTCGGCCACTGGGGCACTTCGCCCGGCCTGAGCTTCATTTATGTGCATCTCAACCGGCTGATCAACGAGCACGACGTGGATATGATCTATCTCGCCGGGCCGGGGCATGGCGGCCCGGCTCTCCTCGCCAATGTCTACCTCGAAGGGACGTATTCGGAGATTTACCCGGACATCTCGCGTGACACGGGGGGCATACAGCGGCTCTTCCGCCAGTTCTCGACGCCGGGCGGCGTGCCGAGCCATGTCAGTGTGCAGACACCGGGCTCGATCCACGAGGGGGGTGAACTTGGGTACGTCCTCACCCATGCCTTCGGTGCGGCCTTCGACAACCCCGACTTGATCGTCGCCGCTGTGGTCGGCGACGGCGAGGCGGAGACGGGGCCGCTGGCCGGTTCGTGGAAGGGCGCCAGTTTCCTCAATCCGGTGCGCGACGGCGCGGTGCTGCCGATCCTCCACCTCAACGGCTACAAGATCGCCAACCCCACCGTGCTCGGCCGCGCCAGCGACGACGATGTGCGCGCCGTCATCGAGGGCAACGGCTACGAGGTGCATTTCGTCGCGGGGAGCGAGCCTGCGCGCATGCACCAGCAATTCGCGGCGACGCTCGATACCTGCTACGCGAAGATTCGCGCCATCCAGACGGAGGCCCGCGCGCACGGTTTTTCGGGGCGGCCCCGCTGGCCCGCGATTGTTTTGCGCTCCCCGAAGGGGTGGACGGGGCCGGTGGAGTTCAACGGGACGCCGATCGAGGGGACCTTCCGCGCCCACCAGGTGCCGCTGGCGGATGTGCGAACAAACCCGAAGCAACTGCACATGCTCGAAACGTGGATGCGCGGCTACAAGCCGGACGAGCTCTTCGACGCGGACGGGAGGCTGATCGCCGATCTCGCCGCACTCGCGCCCGCAGGCGACCGCCGCATGGGCGCGAACCCGCACGCCAACGGCGGCAAACTGCTCGTGGAGTTGGACATGCCGGACTTCGCCGACTACGCGATCCCGGTCCCGAAACCCGCAACGGAACATCACGAATCCACCCGCCAACTCGGGCAGATGATGCGCGACATCTTCACGAAGAACGCGGCGGCGGCGAACTTCCGCCTCTTCTGCCCCGATGAGGCGAACTCGAACCGACTCGGCGATGTCTTCACGGTCGAGAACCGCTGCTTCGTCGGCACAACCATCGATATCGACGACCATGTGGAAGCGGATGGCCGCGTGCTGGAGGTGCTGAGCGAACATCTCTGCGAGGGCTGGCTGGAAGGCTATCTATTGACCGGGCGGCACGGACTCTTCGCGACCTACGAATCGTTCGCGATGGTCTCCGCCTCGATGATGGTGCAGCACACGAAGTGGCTTGAGAAAGGAATCAACCTCCCCTGGCGCGAGCCGGTCGCCTCGCTCAATGTCTTGCTCACGTCCACCTGCTGGCGCAATGACCACAACGGCTTCAGCCATCAGGGGCCGGGCCTGATCGACGTGATGCTCTCCAAGCGCGGCACGGTGGCGCGCATCTACCTGCCCCCGGACGCCAACTGCCTGCTGGCGACGGCGGATCACTGTTTCCGCAGCCGCGACTACGTCAACCTGCTCGTCATCGACAAGCAGCCGGAGTTGCAATGGCTGGACATGGACGCCGCGATCGCGCACTGCGCGCAGGGCGCGTCGGTCTGGCAGTGGGCTTCGAGCGATGAGGACGATGAGCCGGATGTCGTGCTTGCCTGCGCGGGCGACACGCCGACGCTGGAGACGGTGGCGGCGGCATGGTGGCTGCGCCGGAACCTCCCGGAGATGAAGGTGCGGGTGGTGAACGTGGTGGACCTGATGGCGCTCTTCCCGCCCGAGGCGCACCCGCATGGGATGAGTCACACGCAGTTCGAGGCGCTCTTCACGAGCGACAAACCGGTCGTCTTCGCCTTCCACGGCTACCAGCGCGCGATCCACGAACTCGTCCACGGGCGGGCGAACGCGGACCGTTTCCATGTGCGCGGCTTCCAGGAGCAGGGCACCACCACGACGCCCTTCGATATGGTCGTACTGAACGAGATGAGCCGGTACCATCTCGCCGCCGAGGCATTGCGACGCACGACGCACATCTTCAATCGCGCCCCGGCACTGATTCAGACCTGCGAGAACCTGATCGCGAAAGCGGTGGCCTATTCGCGTGAGCACCTGGAAGACGCGCCCGAAATCAGCGATTGGACCTGGACCGATGGCTGATGCCAAGCGGATACGATCGCCCGGTCGGTCCGCAGGGGCATAGATGGATACCGACGGTACTCAGGGCTCCGTCGGTGCAGCGGCAAGCGGAGCGGGGACGTCGAGACAGCGATAGAGCGTGGCGCGCGACCCCACCGTCTTGCAGATGTCCGTAATCGAGTGGCTATGGTCCGCGTCGAGTGCTTTCGCTATCGCCACCTTCGCCGGCGTGTTCAGCTTCTTCTTCTTCGGCCTGCCGCCCATCCGCCCCCGCGCCCGTGCCGACGCCAGTCCCGCCTGCGTCCGCTCGCGGATGATGTCCGGCACTTCTTCGTTTTCTGACGAGCCGATCGAATGTACCAGGTAACCTGTGCTGCACGAGATTCCCTGCGTGTTCAGTCGCCCGCGAAGCGCAGCGGCCGTAACGCCGCTGCATCGCGTCGGTGATGCGGAGACGACCGATTCCTGATGCATCGGTCGCGTGCTTTCTCCGGGGAGCGCGGGACTCGGTATACCGCGCGATGGTATCCCGCCGATTGACCACCCGAAGTTCATCCCGCACGCCGAGGCCGATGCATGGATCAAGGACATCAAGCCAGTGATCGCCTTCGCACAAAATAGCGTGGCGCGGGCGTACCCGCTCCAAATGCTCACCTGGCACGCAATCGTCAACGATGTCGTCGGCGGTCTGCCAGGGCAATCGCATCTGAAATGAGCGGACTCCGGTTAGGATGAGCGATCGGCCGATCGCTCGTCACCCGGAGGCTCGTCATGGCGGTGTCACCCGGTTCCCCGATCACGGAGCATTTCGCGACCCTCACCGATTCCCGCATTGACCATACCAAGCGTCATCAACTGCTCGACATCCTCACCATCGCCCTGTGCGCCATCATCAGTGGTGCCGACGAGTGTGTGGCGATGGAGGAGTATGGCAACGCCAAGCGGGTGGCCCGGATGGAGCATGGCGGCGAAGGGCGCGACGACCAGCACGCGGGGAGGTGTCCTTCAGGGCACTATCCCAACGGGCCCCTTCGCCAGACGCCCCTATAACCCCAGCGCCTTGCGCATCATGCCGCCGTCGATGAAGTAACTCGCGCCGGTGACGTACACCGCTTCGTCTGAGGCGAGGTAGACCGCGAGACCCGCGACCTCCTCCGGCTGCCCGACCCGCCCGAGCGGGATGCCCGCGTTGAGCGCCTTAACTTTCTCCGGGTCGGCGAGCGTGCCCTTGTTGATCGGTGTGGCGATGGCGCCGGGACCGATATTGTTCACCGTGATGCCGTGCGACGCCACTTCGTCGCAGAGCGTGCGCATCAGCATCCGCAGGCCGCCCTTCGCGGCGCAATAGGGGCTGTTGCCCGGCATCGGGATGTCCTCATGCACCGAGGAGATATTGATGATCCTGCCGCCCTTGCCACTCTGTATCATCTGGCGCACGGCGGCTTGCGTGCAGAGGAATGGCCCTTTGAGGTTGACGCCGAGGACCAGGTCCCATTCCTTCTCGTCCACATCGAGGAATGAGGGCTTGGGAATCTCGATCCCGGCATTGTTGACGAGGATGTCGAGGCCGCCGAAGGCCTGCACGGTGCCGTCGATCATCTTCTGAACGTCGGCGGCGGTGGCAACGTCGCCCTGGATGATCGTCGCCTTGCCGCCATCCTTCTCAATCTCCTCCTTCACGTCCTTCGCGTGCTGCGCGTTGCTGTGGAAGTTAATCGTCACCGCCGCGCCTTCGTGCGCGAAGCGGACGGCAATCGCGCGGCCAATGCCGCTGTCGCTGCCCGTCACAAGCGCCACTTTGCTCGCCAGCCTGCCGGTCGTTGTCATTGCCCAAACCCCCAGCCCCTTTCCCTGCCGGGAAAGGGAGTAATCGATAGCGGAGGCTGCAGCCTCCCCTCCCAAACATTAGGAATGCGTGCCGCGCGCCGGGATGAGGCGCGCGGTGTCGCGGCGGTAGAAATAGGCGTAGGTCCAGTCGAGGGCGACGCCGAGTTTGCCGCGGAAGGCATTAATCTTCGCGAGATGGATGGCGCGCCAGGCGAGCCATCCGAGGAAGCCATCCATCGCGACCCGGCCGAACTGTGCCGCGCCATCGTTGCGCCCGAGCGAGACCGCGCTGCCGAGCGGACGAAGATGGAACGGCGCGGGAGCTTCGCCGGCGACTGCCGCCGCGATGCTCTCCGCAGCGGCTTTGCCCTCCTGATTCGCCACCCAGGCGAGCATCGGTGCGAGATCGTGCGTGCCGGGCCGCGTGTATGCCGCGTTATCGCCGACGGCGTAGACCGCCTGGTGACCCGGCAGGCGCAAATGGTCGTCCACGATCAGCGTGTCGCCCTTTCCGTGCGTGCTCGCCAGTCGTGCCGCGATGTCGTTCGCTCGCACGCCCGTTGCCCAGATCGCGGTCGCGGTCTTGATCGTTTCGCCCCTGTCGGTCTTCACATAGTCCGCGCCGATCTCGCTCGCCTTCGTATTGAGGATGACCTCAACGCCCTGCGCGTGCAGACGGTCCAGCGCCGCCGCGCCGAGTTTCTCCGCCATCGTGGTAATCGGGCGATCTTCAGACTCGATCATCACGAGGCGCACAGCGGCGAAGTCGATGCGCGGATACTGCGGCGGCAGGACGTCGTAGAGCAGGTCGGCCAGCGACGCGGTCAGTTCTGTTCCGGTCGCACCACCGCCGATGACGACGACGGTGAGCAAGGTGCGTCGTTCATCGCCGTCGGGCAAGGTGGAGGCACGCTCGAAGGCGCCGATCATGCGATCGCGGATCGACAGCGCCTCGGGGATCGTCTTCTATGGCAGCGCGTGTTGCTCGGCGGACGATTCGTGGAAGTAGTTCGTCGTGCTGCCGAGTGCGACGATCAGGTAGTCGTAGGGGATTGTGCCATTGTCCAGCTGCACCGTGCGCGCATCAAGGTCAATGGACTGCACGATGCCCTGCCGGAAGGTGATGCCATCCCCGCGCAGGATCGCCCGCACCGCCTGCGCGGTGTCCCACGGGTCGACGCCACAGGCGGCGATCTGGTAGAGGAGAGGGGTGAAGAGATGATAGTTGTTGCGATCGACGAGCGTGATCGCTGCCTGGCCGTCCTCTATCCGCTCAACGAGCGTGCGCGCCGCCGTCAGGCCGCCGAAGCCCGCACCGAGGATCACCACATGCGGCGCGACAGCGGAAAGGTCAGGTACGGTCCGGTGCGTCACCTGCCGTTCCCGCAACGCGAGCGCGGCCCCGACACCGACCGCCCCGATGCCGCAAAGCGCGCCCCACCGTCGTGTCGTGTTGCCCATCAACCACTGC
>JBBSFO010000021.1:0-18951 GCA_038238655.1 Thermomicrobiales bacterium
CTGACGCTCGCCGGGATCGCGGGCTTCATCCTTTCCATCGGTATGGCGGTGGACGCGAATGTGCTGATCTTCGCCCGGATGAAAGAGGAATTGCGGGCGGGCCGGACATTGCGGGGTGCGATAGATGCGGGCTTCGACCATGCCTGGCCGTCCATCCGCGACTCGAATGCTTCGACAATCATTACGTGCCTAATTCTCTATGTCTTCGGCGGTATCACCGGCACATCGGTCGTGCGCGGCTTCTCGCTCACGTTGTTGATCGGCGTGCTCGTCAGCCTGTTCAGCGCGATCACTGTCACGCGGACCTTCCTGCGCTGTCTTGTCAGCTCGCGGGGCATCGCAACGAACCGCTGGCTCTTCAACGCTGAATCTATCGCGCCCGCAGCGAATCGCGGTTCCGCGACAACGACCACCGCCGGGGATTAGGGGGAAGACTGTCCATGATTGATCTTGTGCACCGCCGCAAACTTTGGTACACGCTCTCGCTCATTATCATTGTGCCCGGTCTCGTCGCGCTGATTCTCTGGCACCTGAATCTCGGCATTGATTTCACGGGCGGCACGGTGTGGGAGTTGCAGTTCCCGCGCACGGATGTGCAATCGCTCGATGTCCGCCAGATTCTCGTTAATCAGGGTCAGCAGGACCCGCAGGTGCAGATCGCGACCGGCGTCGATCAGAACACGCAGACGGCCTTAATCAAACTGAAGCATCTGGACGAAGGTTCGCCGGAGAAGGCGCAATTAGCGAACGCGCTGAAGTCCCGTTATGGGGATTACAAAGAACTGCGTCTGGACACGGTCGGCCCGACCGTTGGTGCGTCGGTCAGCAAGAACTCAATTTTGTCGGTTCTTGCGGCATCGGTTGGCATTCTGCTCTACCTCGCGTGGGCCTTCCGCAAAGTGAAGCGGCCATTTCTCTATGGCTCGTGCGCAATCGCTGCGATGCTGCACGACGTGCTTGTTGTGCTTGGTGTCTTCGCGATCCTCGGCAAAGTGCTCGGCACGGAGATTGACTCGCTCTTCGTCACCGCGCTCCTGACGGTGATCGGGTTCTCTGTTCACGACACCATCGTCGTCTTCGACCGCATCCGCGAGAACCAGATCCGCCGCCCGGCGATGCCCTTTGAAGATGTCGTCAACTACAGCTTGAACCAGACGATTGTCCGTTCGATCAACACCTCGCTGACCGTCGTCTTCACGCTCCTTGCCCTCGTCCTGTTCGGCGGCGCGACGATCCGCGAGTTCGTGCTGGCACTGCTGCTCGGCGTCGTCAGCGGCACGTATTCGTCCATCTTCAATGCGAGCCAACTGCTCGTCAGTTGGGAGCGGGGCGAAATTCAGCGACTCGCCTTCTGGCGTCGTGGACGTGGCACGGCGCGTGCAGCCACGAGTGGCGCGGGAGACTGATCCGCACGATTCCTTGATCCTCGCCCTTGTCCAGACCGCCGCCCTTGTGACCGGCGGTCTGATAGTTCCCATCGGAAACACACTATGGATAACCGCTCGCGACGCATTACCCGCGTCGCCATTCTCGCTATCATCACGAATACCGCCCTTGTCGTCGGGAAACTGATCGTCGGCGTTGGCACGGGTTCGGTCGCGATCCTGTCGGAGGCGGCGCATTCAGGCGTGGACCTGCTCGTCGCGGTGCTTGCGTCGGCGGCGATCTGGTTCGCGCAGCGGCCTGCGGATCGGACGCACCCCTATGGGCATGGCAAAGTCGAGACGCTGACCAGTTTCGGCGAGGGAATACTGATCTGCATCGTTGCGGTGTTCACCGCGTGGAACGCGATCAATGCCCTCATCAATGGATCGGCCGTGACGCATCTTGGCTGGGGCATCGCCGTAATGGGAACAGCGGCGGCGATCAATGTCGCGGTGTCGCGGTATCTCTTGCGCGTCGGGCGGTCGGAAGGTTCGCCCGCATTGGAGGCAACCGGCATCGAACTCGGCACCGACGTGATCACCGCGACGGGCGTCGTTCTTGGACTGATGATCGTCCAACTGACCGGGCGGCGGGTTGTTGACCCGGCGGTCGGCGTCATTGTCTCGGGTTTCATTGCGGTTGCCGGTATCCGCGTACTGATCGGCGCAGTGCGCGGATTGACCGATTACCGACTGCCCGATGAGGAGGAGCGGACGATTCGCACCGTCCTCGACGACCATGCGGAGAATTTCATCGAGTACCACGACCTCCGCACGCGGCACGTCGGTGGTCGCCACGCAGTGGATTTGCACCTTGTCGTGCCGCGCGATCTCTCTGTCGCGGCGGCACACGACCTTTCGACTCATCTCGAAGATGAGATCGCGGGCGCCCTGCCGCAAACGGACATTGTCATCCATATTGAACCCGAAGACGAAGCGGCACAGTAAACGGGCGCGAACGACGCGCGCACACCAGGTACGAACGGGCGCTGATACGCGGGTCCCGACCATAAAAGTATGCGGCTGGCGCAACGCCACATCATTCCATTGCGGCGTCAGGCGGCGAATGGTACACTCGCGTCCGCGCTGCGGCCCGGCGGGAGCGTGCCGCGCGTGTCGCTCGTACCGTGATTCAGTGCGCAGTGGCGGTCTTTTTTTAATGGGTGCGGCTCGGCAATGGGCCGTGAGGAGGGGAGTGCGTGAGCTGGCTTGTGTGGACAGTTCCCGTTATTGGCATTTTGGCGGTCCTGTATGCGATCTCGCTCGCGCGGGGAGTGCTCGCGAGTGATACCGGCACACCGGAAATGCAGGATGTCGCGGGACGCATCCTGACCGGCGCACGCGCCTACCTGAACCGGCAGTACCGCACGATCTTCGGGATCGCGGGCATCGTGGCAATCGTTATCTCCGTCCTGATCTTCTTTATCACCAAAGGCGATCAGCATCCGGGGCGGCATGCGCTGCTGACGTTCTTCTCCTTCCTGGTCGGCGCGGCGCTTTCCGGTGTCTCCGGATTCATCGGCATGAATGTCGCGGTGCTTTCGAACCTGCGCACGGCAGCGGGAGCGCGCAAGAACCTTGGCGCTGCGCTGACGGCGGCGTTTCACGGCGGTGCCGTTTCCGGCTTCCTGGTTATCGCGCTCTCACTCCTGGGTGTGACGGGCATGTTCGCACTCTTCGCCGCGACCGGGCTGACGAACGGCCCGCGTGACGCACCGTTCTACATCGTCGGATACGGCTTTGGCGCGTCGTTCGTCGCTCTCTTTGCCCAACTCGGTGGCGGTATCTACACCAAAGCGGCGGATGTCGGCGCGGACCTTGTCGGCAAGGTCGAGGCGAACATCCCGGAGGACGATCCGCGTAACCCGGCGGTGATCGCGGATCTCGTCGGCGACAATGTCGGCGACTGCGCCGGTCGTGGCGCGGACTTGTTCGAGTCCACAGCAGCGGAAGTCGTCGGCGCGATGATCCTCGGCGTTGCCCTCGCCACGATCACGAACAACAATAACTGGATCATCTTCCCGCTTGTCATCACGGCGTTCGGCCTCCTCGCCTCTATCATCGGTGTGCTGGTTGTCCGACCAACGGCGCAAACGAGCGACGCGCTCGGGCTGCTCAATCGCGGCTACTATGTTGTCGCGGGCCTGTCGGTCGTCTTCATGACGTTCGTGACCTACGTGCTCTTCCACAACACGTCGCGGAAGAACGCGGATGGCACGGTTTTCAATGTTGGCGATAAGTGGTTCTATTTCGCGCTCGCCGGGTTGGTTGGCATCGCGGCGTCAGTCGCGTTCGTCTACATCACCCAGTTCTACACGGCGGGCAATTACCGGCCCGTGCGGACGATTGCAGAGGCGTCGCGGACGGGTTCGGCAACGAACATCATCTCTGGCCTCGCCATTGGTATGGAATCCACCGCAATGCCCGCGATCACGATTTCGCTCGCAATCGGCGGCGCTTTCTTCCTCGGCACGCGCACGCACGTCACCGGCAACACGTTGCAGGATGGCATCTTCGGAACGGCGTGCGCGACGGTCGGCATGTTGATGAGTGCGGGCTACATCCTCGCGATGGACACCTTCGGCCCGATCACCGACAACGCGGGCGGGATCGCTGAGATGAGCAACCAGCCCGAAGCCGTGCGCGATATTACGGATGCGCTCGATTCGGTCGGCAATACGACCAAGGCGCTGACCAAGGGGTACGCGGTCGGTTCCGCCGCGCTCGCCGCTTTCCTGCTCTTCTCCGCATATCTCGATGTTGTCGCGGAGTCGCGCGGCTTTGCACCGAACAGCGCGCAATGGGTGCAGTCGCACGTCGTTGATCTGGCGCAGCCAAAAGTCTTTATCGGTGGCTTCCTCGGTTTGATGCTCGTCTTCTTGTTCTCGTCGCTGGCGATCCGTGCGGTCGGTAGCGCGGCGCAGGACATGATCAGCGAGGTGCGCCGCCAGTGGCGCGAGAAGCCGGGCATCATGGCGGGGACGGAAATCCCGGACTACGCCCGGTGCGTGGACATCTCGGTACGCGGCGCGTTGCGCGAGATGATCGCGCCGGGCGCACTGGCCGTCTGTATGCCGGTGATTATCGGCCTGCTTCTACGCGCCGAGGGTGCGGCAGGTATGCTGATCGTCGGTACGATGGGCGGCATCCTGATGGCGAACGTCATGAATAATGGCGGCGGCGCATGGGACAATGCTAAGAAGTTCATCGAGGCGGGGGGCTTGCGCGATGCGGACGGCACGGTGCTTGGCAAGGGGAGCGATCCACATGCTGCCTCGGTCGTCGGCGACACCGTCGGCGATCCCTTCAAGGATACTGCGGGGCCGTCGCTGCACGTCCTGATTAAGTTGCTCGCGACGCTGACGCTCGTGCTTGCGCCGCTCTTCATCTGAGCGAGATCGCCGAGCGTGGTATCATACGTCAATAACTCGGAAGGGCGGCAATCGAGTCGCCCTTTCGCGTGTCATATTTTTCTCCCCCTTCCCGTCGGGAAGGGGACCGGGGGGTTAGGATTTTATGCGCGTCGGGGTAATCGGTGGGGGAATGCTCGGTATGGCGGCGGCATTGCGGCTGCGGCAGGCGGGGCATTCGGTCGTTCTGTGGGAGCGGATGCCGGGTCTTGGCGGGCAGGCGGCGACGTTTCCGATTGCCGGGACACGGCTGGAATATTTCTACCATCACCTCTTCCACTCTGATACGGCGATCACTGACTTGATGACGGAACTCGGCGTCGGCGACACGCTCCAGTGGCTGCCGAGCACGGTGGGCATGTTTTACGACGGTAAAATCTGGCCGCTTGACGGCGCGACGGACCTCCTGAAGTTGGGCTATATCTCGCTCATTGCCCGCCTGCGTATCGGCGCAATGACCGCATACCTCCAGTTCCAGAAGAAATATGCGGGCTATGAGCGCGTCACCGCTGCGAAGTGGATCGAACGGTTCGTCGGCAAGAATGGCTTCGATCGCGTCTTCGGCGCACAACTACGGGCGAAGTTCGGGCCATCGTGGGACACAATGCCGATGGTCTGGTTCTGGAAGAAAGTGCAACTGCGCACGACGAACCGGAGCAACCCGCTCGCAAAGGAAACGCTCGGCTACCCGCGCGGCTCGTTTCAGGTCGTCATTGATGCCCTGGAAGCCGAACTGCATCGGCTCGGCGTGGAAATTCATCTCGGTGTCAATGTCGAGGTGGTGCAGCCCCGCGCCGATGGCGGTGTGACGGTATGCGTGGATGGGCAGGAGCAGGCATGCGATGTCGCAGTCATCACAACGCCATCGGCGGTTTTTAAGCGTCTCGTCCCGGAACTTCCCGCCACCTATGTGACAAAACTGGATGCCGCCGGGTATCAAGCAGCATGTTGCATGCTCCTCGAACTGGATCGCAAACTGTCGGACATCTATTGGTTGAATATCGCGGACGAGTCAGTACCGTTCACGGGCGTGATCGAGCAAACAAACTTCGTGCCGCCCGCACACTACGGAGGTAGCCATCTCGTCTATCTGTCGCGCTATTTGGAAGTGACCGATCCAATCTGGACGATGGATCAGGACACCTTGTTCCAGCACTACGTCCCGGCGCTCAAGCGCATCAATCCCGCGTTCGATCCGTCGTGGGTGCGCGAAATCCGTGTCTTTCGCGAGCGAGCGGCGCAGCCAATCGTGCCGCTTCATTACTCATCGTTGGTCCCGGAGATGCGCACACCACTGCCAAATGTCTACCTCGCGAACACGACGCAGATTTACCCCGAGGATCGCGGGACCAATTACTCGGTTAATCTCGGCGGCGATGTCGCAGCGTTGATCGAGGCTGATGTGAAGGCGGGGCGGATCACGCCCGCAACCCCAACGCCGACGGCGGCGGATTAGAATTGGCTAGCACAGGCAGGATATCTGCCAAAAGGGCACCCGGCTACCAACGGTTTCGGGTAGCATCGCGCCGACTGTTCGCGAGAAAAAGGAACGCCGGGAATAACGTCCGGTGGCCTTGCGTTGCAAGCAATCTCTGGGTTGCGCGCGTTTCTGGATTTCGTGTATACTGAGAAATGCTGGGCGTAGCGCCATCTATCATGTGCAGGTCGTACATGAGGCGGCTGCGGTATGAATGTTTCGCACCGGGCCTGTCGGGCCGGGTGAGGTTTGAAACACATTGGGAAGGTATATGGAGCAAAACACGGCAGTGATTTCCGAGACCGGGATGGGTTCAGCGCCGTTGGGCCGGAACCTGATGGAGCAATTGCTCGCGGAGCCAGATACGGATGTGCGAACGCTCAAGTACGGTGACGTACTCGAGGGTATCGTCATGCAACTCGACCGCGACGAAGTGCTCGTGGACATCGGGTCGAAGTCCGAAGGCATTATCCCGAACAAGGAACTTTCCAGTCTCGGTGACGCGGAGCGGAAGGCGCTGTCGTCCGGCGATACCGTGCTCGTGTTCGTCGTCCAGCCCGAAAATGCGGACGGCCATGCGGTCCTTTCCATTGACCGCGCGCGGCAGGAAAAGTCGTGGCGCGTTCTGCAGCAGAAATACGAGGCGAGCGAGGTCATTGAGGCCATCGTCAAGAACTACAACAAGGGCGGTCTGCTCGTTGATCTGGACGGTGTGCGCGGCTTCGTGCCCGCGTCGCAGGTCACGGAAATTCGTGGCGGCGACGAGGCTTCGAAGCAGGGTGACATGGCCCGCCTGATCGGCATGAGCATCCCGCTCAAGGTGATCGAGATCAACCGGCACCGCAACCGCCTAATCCTTTCCGAGCGACAGGCGATCCAGGAGCGACGCGACGCGATGAAGGAGCGGCTGATCGGCACGCTCAAGGAAGGCGAGGTCCGCAAGGGTCGCGTTTCCAGCATCTGCGACTTCGGCGCGTTCGTGGACATCGGCGGCGCGGACGGACTGGTTCACCTTTCCGAACTCTCGTGGAGCCGCGTGCGTCATCCGAGCGAGGTGCTGAAGATCGGCGAAGAGGTCGAGGTGTATGTCCTCGGCATCAACGAGGACGAGCGCAAGATCGCCCTGTCGCTGAAGCGGACGCAGGCTGAGCCATGGACACGCGTCGCGGCCCAGTACGAAGTCGGCCAGCTCGTCGCCGGGACGATCACGCAACTCGCCAACTTCGGTGCGTTCGCGCGCATTCAGGATGGCATCGAGGGCTTGATTCACGTCTCCGAGCTTTCGGACGATCGCGTCGCGCACCCGCGCAACGTCGTCAAGGAAGGCGATGAGATGACCTTGCGGATCATCCGTATTGATCCGCAGCGGCGTCGGATGGGCCTGAGCCTGCGGCGTGCGCTCGAATTTACTGAGCAGGATGCGATTGACGGCTACATCCAGGACAACATGGGCCACCCGGTGAAACCGGAGGATCTCGACGCGCAGAACGAGCGGAACCTCGAGATGCAGGCTGCGGAGGCGCAGGCCGCCCTGTACGATGACGAAGATGCAGATTCCGATACCGATGAGACGCGCGATGATCGGAATCGGGATCAGGATCGGAACAATAGCCGCGATGACGACGGGCCGTTGACCGCGACGATTGGCGAGCAGCTGGAAGCGGCTGAAGAGCCGACAACATCGCCGGATCCGGAAGCCGTCGCGGAGCAGGAAGCGCATGTCGAGGCGAAGGATGCTTCCGGCGACCTGACCGTTACCGCGCATGGTATGGTGACGATGGATCGGGCAAGCGATGTCGCCGAGGCCGCGCCAAGTGCCGGGGCCGAAGAAACGGTTGCGGAGCAAAGCGCGGATACGGAAGTAGTGGCAGTGCCAGGCGCTGAGGCCGAAACCGCTCCGGAGCCGCATGCCGAAACAGAAGCAGTAGCGGAACCGGTCGTTAAGGCATAGGCTGGCGTGATGCATCTGTTATGGTATACTGTACGTATTACTGAGTGAGAGGCGGTTCATGCGCCGGATGCGGCAGGCGATTTGAGCAGTTTCGGATCTCCTCGTCTGATGGGACGACCGCTCCTTACCACTGGTTTCCGTCCCTTTCGGACGCGAGTGACTGACGGCAATTCTCTGTGCAGCCCCCGCGAATCGCGGGGGCTGTGTGGTATCTTTCTTTGCGTATTGGGTCTGAAAGAGCGGCCTGCGAGGTCGTCGTAACCCGAATAAGGGAGTCGCCAGATGGCAGACAAGTTTGAGAAGTTCACCGAGCGGGCACGCAAGGTTTTTTCACTGGCCCAGGAAGAGGCCCAGCGGTTCAATCATAACTACATCGGCACCGAGCACCTGCTCCTCGGCCTCGTGCGTGAGGGGGATGGGATTGCTGCCCGCGTCCTCGCTAACCTCGGCGTCCAGTTGCCCAAAGTTCGCTCCGCTGTCGAGTTCATCATCGGTCGGGGAGACGGGTTGGTCGTCGGCGATCCGGGCTTGACGCCACGCGCCAAGAAAGTGATCGAACTGGCGATGGACGAGGCGCGACGGCTGAATAACCACTACATCGGCACGGAGCACCTGCTGTTGGGACTCGTGCGTGAGGGCGAGGGGATTGCAGCGGGCGTGCTGGAGTCGCTGGGAGTGAGCCTGGAAAAGGTGCGCCAGCAGGTAATGCAGGTCGTCTCCCAGTCATCCTCCTACCAGCAATCGAAGCAGCAAACGAAGACGCCCTACATGGATGCCCTCGGCTTCGATCTGACTGAGGCGGCGCGGAGTGGCAAGCTTGACCCGGTGATCGGTCGCGAAAGCGAGATCGAGCGGGTAATGCAGATCCTCACCCGGCGCACGAAGAACAACCCCGCATTGATTGGCGAGCCGGGCGTCGGCAAGACAGCGATTGTCGAAGGGTTGGCGCAGCGCATCGTTTCGGGTGATGTGCCGGAACCCCTCCAAAACAAGCGCCTTATCTCGCTCGACATCGGTGCACTCGTCGCCGGGACGAAGTACCGTGGCGAGTTCGAGGAGCGGCTGAAGAAGATCGTCGGTGAGGTGAAAGAAACCTCCAGCATCCTTTTCATTGATGAGTTGCACACGCTCGTTGGCGCCGGTGCGGCCGAAGGCGCGGTGGATGCCGCCAATATCCTCAAACCCGCCCTGTCGCGCGGCGAACTCCAGACCATCGGCGCGACGACGCTCGACGAGTACCGCAAATACATCGAGCGCGACGCCGCCCTCGAACGCCGCTTCCAGCCGGTGATGGTGGACGAGCCAAGCGTCGAGGAGACGATTGAAATCCTCAAGGGACTCCGCGCCCGTTACGAAGAGCATCACCAACTGAAGATCTCGGACGAGGCGCTGAAATCTGCCGCCCATCTGGCCGCCCGCTACGTGCCGGATCGCTTCCTGCCGGACAAAGCGATTGACCTGATTGACGAGGCAGGTTCCCGCGTGCGGATGCATCGCTCCGTTGCGCCGCCGAATTTGAAGCAGGCGCAGAGCATGCTCGCCTCGCTCCAGAGCGAGAAAGAATCCGCCAAGAATGCGGACGATTTCGATGTCGCGAAGCAGTTGCAGGATCGCGAGGAACGCCTGCGCGATCGCATTCACGAGATGGAGCGCGAGTGGCAGGAAGAGAAGCAGACAGACGAGGCGTATGTCACCGAAGAGGATATTGCGCAGGTCGTCTCGATGTGGACGGGCATCCCGCTGATGCGTATCGCGGGCGAGGAGTCCGAGCGGTTGTTGCAGATGGAATCCGCGCTGCATAACCGGATCATCGGCCAGCAGGACGCGATTGAGGCCGTCTCTCGGGCCGTACGTCGCGCGCGTGCCGGCCTGAAGGACCCGAAGCGACCGATCGGCTCCTTCATCTTCCTCGGCCCAACGGGTATCGGTAAGACCGAGACCGCGAAGGCGCTCGCCGAGTTCATGTTCGGCAGCGAGGATGCCCTAATCAAGATTGACATGTCGGAGTTTATGGAGCGACATGCCGTTTCCCGGCTCGTCGGCGCGCCTCCCGGCTATGTCGGCTACGAAGAGGGTGGCCAACTGACCGAGGCCGTGCGACGCAAGTCGTACTCGGTCGTGCTGCTGGATGAGATCGAGAAGGCGCACCCAGAGGCGTTCAATATCCTCCTGCAGATTCTCGAAGACGGGAACCTCGCGGACGCCAAGGGCCGCAAGGTGGACTTCCGCAACACAATCATCATCATGACCTCAAATGTCGGCTCCGAGCAGTTGAAGCGCAACAGCGGTCTCGGCTTCGCGATCACCGGCGACGAGGCGAAGCAGCAGGCGCGGCAGTATGACGACATGCGCACCAAGGTCATGGACGAACTGAAGCGGACATTCCGGCCCGAGTTTATCAACCGGATTGATGCGATCGTCGTCTTCCACGCGCTCGACAATACGCATATCCGCCAGATTACTGACCTGCTTCTGAAGCGCATTCGCGTGCAATTGGCGGAGCAGGATATTGACCTCATCGTCACCGACGAGGCGATGGACTTGCTTGCGAAGCGTGGTTACGACCCGCAGTTCGGTGCGCGGCCGCTCCGCAGGATCATTACGAACCTGATCGAAGACCCCCTCGCCGAAGGGTTGCTCGATGCGCGGTTCGTGCCCGGCAAGCGTATCCGCGTGGATGTGGAGGAGGACCTTCTCCGCCTCAGCCAGGAAGAGCGCGACGCGGTCGAGGAAGGCGAACTCGCGACAGCGGGCGCCACGTCCTGAATGTACGGTAGGTGAAACGACGGGCGCTGACTCCTGTGGTCAGCGCCTTTCTTTCGTCGCGATTGCGAACATATGTGCGATACTGTGTGTGGAGGCAGTGGTAGTGTAGGCTTTCCAGCCTGCAATCTGAGGCGGAAGATGGCAAAGAAGCCAGTAACAAAAAGTCGCGTTAAGTACATCTGCAGCGCGTGCGGCTACGAAAGTCCGGCATTCCTGGGCCGGTGCCCGGAGTGTGACGGGTGGGGGACACTCGTCGAGACAGTCGTGTTTGCGGAAACGCCCGCATCCTCCGCGCCGCGCGTCGGTTTTGCGGCGCTCCCGGTCGGCATGCCACGCCCAGAACCGCTCTCAAGGATTTCGCGCGAGGGCTTTCAGCGGATGCCGCTCGCCATTGGTGAAATGAACCGCGTGCTTGGCGGTGGCCTCGTGCCGGGGTCGCTCGTTCTCGTGGGTGGTGATCCGGGCATCGGCAAGTCCACGCTGCTGCTGCAAGTCGCGGCGCTGCTGGCGGTCGAGCATGGGCCGGTGCTCTACGCGTCTGCCGAGGAGTCGCCGCAGCAGATTAAACTGCGCGCGGAACGGCTGAACGTCGCACAAGATAACCTGTACGTGATCGCCGAAACGGATGTCGAGACGATTCTCGCCCACGCCGCCGCATTGCAACCGAAACTGGTCGTCGTGGACTCGATCCAAACGGTCGCGCTGGAAAACGTGACCTCCACGGCGGGCAGTGTGACGCAGGTGCGCGAGTCAACCGCCGTCTTGATGCGCTGGGCGAAGACGAGCCAAATTCCCGTCCTGATTGTCGGGCATGTCACGAAAGAAGGCGCGATTGCCGGGCCGCGCGTGCTCGAGCACATGGTGGATGTGGTGTTGTACCTGGAAGGTGACCGCTTCGGGCAGTACCGCGTTTTGCGCGGCGTCAAGAATCGTTATGGCTCGACGGACGAGGTCGGTATCTTCGAGATGGCGGGCGCGGGTCTGCTCGAAGTGACGAACCCCTCCGAAGCCTTTTTGCAGGAGCGCGTCACAAATGCGGCAGGCTCGACGGTCGCCGTTACGGTTGAAGGAACCCGCCCGATCCTCGTTGAGGTGCAGGCGCTCACCAGCCCGACACCATACGGGACGCCACGACGCACGGCGAATGGTGTAGACACGAACCGCTTGCTCCTGCTCACGGCGGTGCTCTCGCGCCGCGTCGGATTGGCGCTGGGCGAGCAGGACATCTTTGTTAATGTCGTTGGCGGGCTGAAAATCGCCGAACCGGCGGCAGACCTTGCGATTTGCATCGTGATCGCGTCGGCATTCAAAAGCGTGCGTGTGGACCCAACGGCGGTTTGTATCGGCGAAGTCGGCCTGTCCGGCGAGTTACGCTCCGTCCGCGATCTCGACCGCCGTTTGCTGGAAGCGGCCTCGCTCGGATTTAAGCGGGCAATCGTCCCCGCAGCATTGCAGCGGGGTCGTGGTCGCCCCCCGGAAGGGTTGGAGATCGTACGCGCTGCCACCGTCCGCGAAGCGATTGCCGCCGCGCTCGGTGAAGAAGGTGAACGTTCTTAGCGGCTCTTTCCGGTGGCGGCGGGCTTTAGCCTGCCGCAGTGTCTCTCGGCAGACGAAAGCTCGCCGCCACCTTTTTACTCGCGCATGTCACTCTTCGCGTGGCTTGCCAGGTCGAGCAGTGCGTCCGCAATCTTCTCGGCAGCATTCATCGGGGCGAGTGCGCGTGCCGCGTCACCCATGCGCTCGCGCCGTGCCTGGTCATTAAGAAGGGCGAGGATATGCGAGGCAAGCAATTCCGGTGTCGCCTCGGATTGCGGTAATAGGAGCGCCGCACCCGCGTCGGCGAGGACGCGGGCATTTTTTGTCGCTTCGTCGCCGCCCGTACCGGGTAAGGGGATGAGAATGGATGGCTTGCCGAGCGCCGCCAACTCCGCGACGGTGCCTGCGCCCGACCGCCCGACAACGAGTGCGGCGAGTGCATAGACATCGCGCAGTTCGTCTGCGAGCGATTCGATCGGGACATATCGTGTACGCCATTCGTCGGGCAGCGCAGCGCGCACTGCTTGCAAGCGCGGGTAATCGCCGTTCGCATTTGTCGGCCCGGTCGCGTGGATGATTTGCATGGTCGGGAGTAGCAGGGGCAATGCGCGCTCAATACGTTCATTGACGGGCGATGCGCCGCGCGCCCCGCCTGTGACGTAGATCGTCGGCAGTGCCGGTGACAGACCGAAGTGGGTGATGCCTCGCGCCACGTTACCATCGAAGAGTGAGGCACGCACGGGATTGCCGGTGACGATCACGCGCGCGTTGCCATCAAACGCCGTCGTGTCCGGTAGCGGGAAAGACAACGCGAGCACATCGGCCGACCGCGCGATGATCCGCGTTGCGAGGCCGAGTTGGGCGGTTTGCTCGTGGGTCAGAATGGGAATGCCGAGACGCGCGGCGGCAAGCCCTGTCGGTACAGCGACGTACCCGCCCGTAGAAAAAACCACCGCCGGGTGGATGCGTCGCAGATGGCGGTACGCTTGTACGTAGCCAAGCGGGATGCGTACCGCGTCTACCGGTGTCTGCCACGAGAAATACCGTCGCAACTTGCCGGTTGGGATGGCGATGAATGGCACGCCTGCTCGTGCCGCAGCCTCCTGTTCGACACCCCAGGTGCCACCGATCCATGTCGCGTCTACCGAGCCGCGTGCGCGCAACGTGGTCAGGACGGCGATCACCGGACTCGTGTGTCCGCCGGTGCCGCCGCTCGCAATGACGAGTTTCAGTGTTTTCTCCTGCAGCACTGTCATCCCTCCGGCTCGGAGTGTAGCAGAGTTGGCTCGGTGCCTGATCTCCATGTTTTACACATACCCTTGACGGAGGACCACGCCCGTTGCGGCGTCTATAAAGACGCTGAGCGGCACGCGCCAGTAATCATCGTTCGGCGTAGCACCAACCGGGAGTGGATCGTAGTTACGGAAGATGACGCGCCAGACGCCATTCTCACGCGTCGCGATGACATCCTGCCACGTCGCGGTATAGGGTGACACGACGGTGCGGGCAACGCGGATCGCGTCCTGATCCGTAGCGATGGTAGGGATCCGTGTGCTCGCCGTTGTCGGAAGGCGTGGTGTGCTTGCGGCCCGTGTTGCGAGGGCGCTTTCCTGCGTCTCACCACACCCGGTGACGAGCAATGACAGCATGATGACGCAGATGCCGAACAGCGCGATACGCATGATGCAACGATTCACCGGACCGCACCGTGCAGACAAGTGCGCGAATTCTGACGACGACGTGCGCGCGAACGCGTGTTCGTATATACTCTGTACGGACATCGGCCGATTATCGCGTTTTCCGTGTCGCGGATTAGCAAAACGATACATGCAGCAGTCTTGCGGAAAATACGCAAAAATGCTACACTGCCACGATGCGACTGTGAACGTACAGTGATCGTAGACCATTGAGTGAGGGGGCCTGAAGACCGATGACACATGACCAGATTATTGTCCGCGGTGCCCGCGAACACAACCTCAAGAATGTTGATCTGACGATCCCGCGTGACAAGCTCGTCGTTTTTACCGGGCTTTCCGGCTCCGGCAAATCGAGCCTCGCCTTCGATACTATCTACGCGGAAGGGCAGCGGCGGTACGTCGAATCGCTTTCCGCCTATGCGCGGCAGTTCCTCGGGCTGATGGAAAAGCCGGACGTAGACCATATTGACGGACTCTCGCCCGCGATCTCCATTGATCAGAAGAGTACCAGCCGCAACCCGCGCTCGACGGTCGGGACGGTGACAGAAATCTACGATTACCTCCGTCTGCTCTTCGCGCGGGTCGGGCACGCGCATAGCCCGACGACGGGGCGGCCAATCCAGAAGCAGAGCGCCGAACAGATCGTCGAGCATATCCTCGCGCTGGCGGACGGCACGCGGCTGCTCATCCTCGCGCCGGTCGTACGCGATCGTAAGGGCGAGCACCAGAGCATTTTCGATGAGGCGAAGCGAACGGGCTTCGTCCGTGTCCGCGTAGACGGCACAGTGCGCGACCTTGACGAGAAGATTACGCTGGCGAAGTACAAGAAGCACGCGATCGAGATTGTCGTGGACCGCCTCGTCATCCGGCACGATGCGAACGATGACGAAGCGCAGGGCTTCCGTACACGGCTGACGGACAGCGTCGAGACGGCGATCCGGCATGGCGAGGGGGTGATGATCGCCGCTGAGGTGGACGGGCCGGATCGCTTCTTTTCCGAGAAGTTGGCGGATCCCGAAACAGGCGAGTCGTTTGAGGAATTGGAGCCGCGTGCCTTCTCCTTCAACAGCCCGCATGGCGCATGCCCGCATTGCTCCGGCCTCGGCACCGTGATGGAGTTCGATCCCGATCTCATCCTCCCAAACCGGGACCTGACCCTCGCGGAGGGTGCCGTCCAGCCGTGGGTGCGCACGACGCAGGGCGGGCAGGGATATTACCTGCAACTGCTCACCGCGCTCGGCGAGCAGTCCGGGTTCCGCGTCAATGCACCGACGCGCAATTTCACACCTGAGCAGTTGGGGGTCATCCTCTACGGCAACAACGGCGAATACTTTCCCGTTAAGTATCAGACCGGCAGTGGCAAGACGCGGACGTACGATACGACGTTTGAGGGTGTCATCCCGAACCTGAAGCGGCGCTATAAGGAAACAAGCTCCGACCATGTCCGCCAGGAGATCGAGCGGTACATGGGTGCGAAGCCGTGCCCGGTCTGCAAGGGAAAGCGGCTGAAGCCGGAAACGCTCGCCGTGACGATCGCGGGGTACAACCTGACCGATGTGACGGAGATGACCGTCCGCGATGCACAGCGGTTCTTCGATTCGCTTGCCCATCGTGGACGGCTCGACGGGCCGCAGCACGAGACCGATGTCGTCGGCGTCGCGGGCAAAGACGCGGTTCGGATTCAACTGTCGGCGGCGGATTTGGAACTCTCTGAACGCGAGCAGATCATCGCGCGGCAGATTTTCAAGGAGATTCGCGAGCGCCTCGGCTTCCTTGTGGATGTCGGACTCGATTATTTGACGCTTAACCGGGCGGCGGCGACGCTTTCCGGTGGCGAGGCGCAACGCATCCGGCTGGCGACGCAGATCGGATCGAGCCTGATGGGCGTTATCTACATCCTCGATGAACCGAGTATCGGTCTGCATCAGCGCGATAACGCGCGGCTTATCAATACATTGCTGCGGCTGCGCGATCAAGGCAATACCTTGATCGTTGTCGAGCACGACGAGGAAACGATGCGCACGGCGGACTGGGTCGTGGACATCGGGCCGGGCGCGGGCGAGCACGGTGGGCACATCGTCGCGCAGGGTACGGCTGAGGAAATCAGCGCGAACCCGATGAGTGTAACCGGGCAGTTCCTGAGCGGTCGGCGCAGCATCCCGATACCGCCGAAGCGGCGGCGCGGCAATGGCAAGTCGCTTCATCTGAAGGGCGCGCGGGGCAACAACCTCAAGAACCTCGATGTGCGCTTCCCGCTCGGCACTTTTACCGTCATCACCGGTGTTTCCGGCTCCGGCAAGAGCACGCTGATTACGGACACGTTGTATCGCCGTCTCGCGCAGCATATCTATCACAGCAAGGAGCGCCCCGACCCGTTTGATGCCCTGCTCGGTATGGATCATCTCGACAAGGTGATTGAAATCGATCAAAGCCCCATCGGCCGTACGCCGCGCTCGAACCCCGCGACGTACACAGGCCTGTTCGCGCCGATCCGCGAGTTGTTCGCATCGTTGCCGGAAGCGAAGTTGCGCGGCTACAAGCCCGGTCGCTTTTCTTTCAATGTTAAGGGTGGCCGGTGTGAGGCGTGCAAGGGCGACGGGATTATCCAAATCGAGATGCAGTTCCTTCCCGATGTGTATGTATCCTGCGAGGTCTGTCATGGTGCCCGCTACAACCGTGAGACACTGGAAGTGAAGTACCGCGGCAAGAGCATTGCCGATGTGCTGGACATGACCGTGGACGAGGCGCTGGAAATGCTCGGGAACATCCCGCAGGTCGCGAACAAACTGCAAACGATTACGGACGTTGGCCTCGGCTATATCCATCTCGGCCAATCCTCGACGACGCTTTCCGGTGGTGAGGCGCAGCGGGTGAAACTGGCAACGGAACTGTCGCGCCGTGCAACGGGCAAGACAATGTACATCCTCGACGAGCCGACGACCGGCCTGCATTTTGCGGATGTGGAGCGGCTTTTGCAGGTGCTCCAGCGACTTGTGGATACCGGCAATACTGTCGTGGTGATCGAACATAATCTCGATGTGATCAAGTCAGCGGATTGGGTGATTGACCTCGGGCCGGAGGGTGGTGACAAGGGGGGTGAAATCATCGCCGAGGGCACGCCGGAACAGATCGCCGATGTGACGCAGTCGCACACGGGGCATTTTTTGCGTCGCATGTTGCACGCCCGTCGCGGCGAACCGGCGGGCGTGGCGGCGATGTAGCGGGGCACGGCGTGCGCGTCGTGGTATACTCGCGATTCAGTATGCGACCACGCACGGCGCGATTGGCCGCATCGGCGGCGATTGGCGGAATGGAGAGCGTGCAATGGCGGCGTTTACGCCCAAATTTCTCAAAGTGCAGCAGCAGACGTTGTTCGAGGAGCGCGACCGTTTGCAAGACGAGTTGCGCGCTATCGATCAGGAGTTGATCCGGCTCGGGCAGTCGCAGAGCGACGAGGGCGCGGGCGTCGGTAACCACATGGCGGATGAGGGGAGCGACGCGCAGGAGCAGGATACCGATCTCACTGTGCGCGCGAATATCGAAGTGATGCTCGGCGAAGTGCAGCACGCGCTGACGAAATTCGATCTGGGTACGTACGGCATCTGTGAAGATACCAACCAGCCTATCGCGGTGGCGCGGCTCGAAGCCTTGCCGTACGCGCGCTACACTGTCCAGGCCCAGGAGAAGCGCGAGGTACTTGGCACGTACCGTCCGCTTCCCAGTATCCGATAACGCTGTGGTCGTGGAGCATTCCGATCATATTGCCGACGTGTCGACGCGTCCGCGCGTTTTCGATGTGTGGCCGCTCGTCGTCGCGGCGGTCGTTGTCGTGCTTGACCAGATTTCTAAGGCGCTAGTGATTCGTGCCTTCGGGCCACCGGAGGCGGGCAATGCGAAAGAAATCATCCCGCGCCTGCTCGATTTCCGGCACGACGAAAATACGGGCGCGGCGTTCAGCCTTTTTCAAGGACGAAGTACGACGTTGCTCTTGATCGGCGTGATTGTGATCGGGGTGCTGATTTATTACTACCGCGCGTTGCCGCAGGGGCAGCCGATCCTTCGCCTCGCGGTCGGCGGCGTGCTCGGTGGCGCGGTTGGGAATATCATAGACCGGGTCCGGCTCGGTCATGTGACGGACTGGATCCACATCACCCACTACCCGACCTTCAACGTCGCGGATAGCTGCATCACCGTCGGGATGTTCACCCTCGCCTTTTTCCTCCTCTTTATGGACCGATCCGCGCGTCGTGACGGCTGATCGTGCCCGGTGCCCAATCGTTCACGCTTGTCGTCGCCTCCGAGCGCGCGGGTGAACGTCTCGACCGCTATCTCGCCACCGAACTGCAGCAATTCACGCGCGTATATCTCCAGGCACGGATTGACGGCGACGATGTCACCGTGGACGGTCGCGCACGCAAGGCGAGTTACCGGCTGCGTGGCGGTGAAGCAATCGCGCTGGCGATTGCCGATCAGCCGAGCCGGACGACGCTGATACCCGAGCAGATGTCGCTGGCGATTCTCTACGAAGATGCGGATGTGATCGTCATTGATAAGCCCGCCGGGTTGGTCGTGCATCCCGGCGCAGGCAACTGGACAGGGACGCTCGTACACGGCATCCTCGCGCACGCCCCGGAGGTGCGGACGAACGACACGGTTCGTCCGGGAATCGTTCATCGCCTCGACAAGGAAA